>NZ_JAOCLC010000116.1:0-8190 GCF_029845105.1 Stenotrophomonas sp. GD03654
CCGCCGTTCGCCGACTCCCGCCGAAGGCGTGCCTTCCACGCAGAAAAAAAATTTCCGGAAACGTGTCGATTCCGATGACCCTGGTTCGTTGTACCCAGTGAAGGGCACGCACCACGCGTCCCCACGGGAGACCGCAATGAAAGTGATGGTGATCGTGAAGGCCAACGCCGACTCCGAAGCCGGCCGCATGCCCAGCGAACAGGAGTTGTCCGAAATGGGCGCCTTCAACGAACAACTGGTGGCCGCCGGCATCATGCTCGCCGGTGAAGGCCTGCACGCCACCCAGCGCGGACGCCGCATTCACTTCGGCAGCGGCGCGCCCAAGGTCGAGGCCGGTCCGTTCGGCCCCGCCGGCGACCAGATCGCTGGCTTCTGGCTGTGGGACGTGCGCTCGCTGGACGAGGCCGTTGAATGGGCCAGCCGTGCGCCGTTCAACAGTGGCGGCACGCTGGAACTTCGCCCGCTGATCTCCGCCGAAGACTTCGGTGAGGCCTTCACCCCCGAATTACAGCAGCAGGAACAGCGTCTGCGTGCACAGCTGGAAGGTTGACCCGATTCATCTCCCTGCCGGGCACGACCCGGCACTACTGCCCTGAAACGCACAACGGAGTATTGCCATGAGACTGATTCCCTTCCTCGGCTTCAGCGGCCAGGCCCATGAGGCGATGGCGTTCTATGCCAAGGCACTCGGTGGCCAGGTCACCTCGGAAATGAAATACCGCGACATGCCGCCCTCCGATGGCTCGCCGGGCTGCAACGAGATGCCGCCGGAAACCCTGGACCACGTCGCGCACAGCCAGCTGGAAATCGGCAGCGCCATCGTGATGGCGGCCGACGGTCCCGGCGGTGGCGAGGGTGGTTCGACCACCATCAATGTCGACGTCGACAGCATCGAGGAAGCCGAGCGCGTGTTCGCGGCGCTGGCCGAAGGCGGCCAGGTGCAGATGCCGATCGCCGAAACGTTCTGGGCGCACCGCTGGGGCATGCTGATCGACCGCTACGGCAAGCCGTGGATGGTCAACTGCATGAAGCAGCCCTGATTCCTCTTTTCTTCAGCCACAAGGAGCTTCACCGATGAGTGCACCGCAACCGCAGATGATCTTCGTCAACCTGCCCGTGCAGGATCTGGAGAAGTCGAAGGCGTTCTTCACCGCGTTGGGATACAGCTTCAATCCAACCTACACCAATGACGATGCGGCTGGCATGGTCATCAGCGATAGCATCTACGTGATGCTGCTGACCCAACCTTTTTTCCAGCAGTTCACCAACAAGCCGATTGCCGATGCGCACACCCACACGGAAGTGATCAATGCGCTCTCGGCACCCAGTCGCAAGGCAGTTGACGAGTTGGTGGACAAGGCACTGGCCGCCGGCGCCAGCGAACCGCAGCCGGCGCGCGACCTGGGCTTCATGTACCAGCGCGGCTTCCAGGACCTGGATGGCCATCTCTGGGAAATCGCACACATGGACGGCGGGCCGGGCTGACGGCCGCCGCAAGGGAGAACCCTCATGGCTTACGTGGATGCTTACGTGCTGCCGTGCCCGCAGGACAAGGTGGCGGCCTACCGCCGCCTTGCCCGCAAGGCCGGTGCGGTGTGGAAGGACCATGGCGCGCTGCAGTACATGGAGTGCGTGGCCGACGATGTGGAACCGGGAAAGCGCACGTCGTTTCCGCGGGCGGTCAAGGCCAAGCCCGGTGAAACGGTAATCGTCGCCTTCGTGGTATTTCGCTCGCGCGCGGCGCGCGACCGCGTCAACGCCCGGGTGATGGCCGACCCACGGCTGGCGTCGCTGGGACCGAAGGACATGCCGTTCGATACCCAGCGCATGTTCTGGGGCGGCTTCAAGCCGATTGTTGAAGCGTGAGCTGTGGCGCTTGTGCGGGCCGGACGTGCGTGCTGTGATCGGCGCATGCTCGATCCCGCACTGACGCAGCGACTGGAAACCCTCTGGCGGATGGAGTCGCCGGTGTTGATCGCGCGCCTGGCGCGGCTGCTCGGGGGCGATGTCAGCCGTGCCGAGGAGCTGGCCCAGGACACCTGGCTGGCCGCGCTGGAGCGCTGGCCGGAGCAGGGCATCCCAGACAACCCCGGAGCCTGGCTGATGACCACTGCGCGCAACCGTGCCATTGATGTGCTGCGCCAGCACCAGCGGGTGGCGCAGCAGCATGCGCAGTGGGGCGAGGAACTGCATCCAGCGGCGCTGCCGGCACCCGATGACAGCCAGGCGCTGGAGGATGACCTGGGTGACGATCTGCTGCGGCTGATGTTCGTGGCCTGCCATCCGGTGCTGCCAGCCGACGCACGGGTGGCACTGACCCTGCGCCTGCTCGGTGGCCTGACCACGACCGAGATCGCCCGTGGCTTCCTGCAGCCCGAGCCGACCATCGCCCAGCGCATCGTGCGCGCCAAGCGCACCTTGGCGCAGAAGCAGGTGCCCTACGAGGTCCCGCGTGCTGACGCGATGCCCGAGCGGCTGGCGTCGGTGCTGGAGGCGATCTACCTGGTGTTCAACGAGGGCTACGCGGCCAGTGCCGGCGATGACTGGATGCGACCGGCACTGTGCGAGGAGGCACTTCGGCTTGCACGCATCCTGGCGCACCGGCTGCCGGTGCCGCCGGTGCTGGGCCTGCTGGCGCTGATGGAGCTGCAGGCCTCGCGTGCCGCAGCACGGACCGATGCGCAGGGCGTGCCGGTGCTGCTGGACCAGCAGAACCGCGCGCGCTGGGACTGGCTGCAGATTGAACGCGGACAGCAGGTGCTGGCGCGCGCGCTGGCCGCCGGTGGTGCTGATGATCCCTATGTACTGCAGGCGCGCATCGCAGCGTGCCATGCAGCGGCGCGTCGCCCTGAGGATACCGACTGGCCGCGCATCGCAGCACTCTATACGCAGCTGCTGCAGGTGCAGCCCTCGCCAGTTGTCGCATTGAACCGCGTGGTGGCGATACTGCGAAGCGACGGTGCCTTCGCGGCCTGGGCGCAGCTGCAGCCGTTGCTGGACGATACGCGCCTGCGTGACTACGCGCCGTTGCAGGTGGTGCGCGGTGAACTACTACAGCAGCTGGGGCGGGAGCAGGATGCACGTCACGCTTTTGCGGAAGCTGCCCAACTCAGCCAGAACCAGGCAGAGCGCGGCCTGCTGCGGCAAAGGGCCGGTCTGCCCCCCGCGGAGTGACCTCGACGAAGGCAGCACTTGTCGGCAGGCCCGCGAGCCGTTATGTTTCGCGCCCAGTGGGCGCATGAGCGTCCGCTTTCCGTGCGTAATGACCGAGGAGCGGTTGGATGTATTCAAGGACGAAGAGCGCATCGCGCGCTTTTGCGCGCCTGCTTGCCTGTGCCCTGTGCCCTGTGCCTGGCCGTATGGCCGATGGCCGTGCAGGCGGCAGACAAATCACAGCAGGCCTATTGGGCCGGTTTTGCCTATACCGCTGATGCCGCTGCCGTGCAGGCGACCACGCCGCATGCGCATGCCGTGCTGGAAAAGCGTGGCTTGATCCCGCTCAACCAGACCCTGGCGCAGGGGCTCAAGCGTCGCCCGCCGGCCAACCTGGAACTGATCGACCAGCCGGTGGCGATGCTCGACGGCACCACCAGTGCCACCGTGCTGGCCGCAGCACTGGACCGCGAACTGGTCTCGGTCGAGCCGATCGGTGACCAGTACAAGGTGCTGGTGGAAGTGGCGCTGCAGGCGCTGTTCTTCGACTTCCGCGAGCGTCAGGTGATCGCGTCCTATCCGTTGACCCTGCAGCGCATCGACGTGCAGGATTACCGGCCGGACAACGACGATATCGACGCGATCGTCGCCGATCTGCTGTACGGCAACGCTGCGACCAGCCTGTCGCAGGTCCTCGCGGCCAGCCTCGCCCAGGCCAAGCTGCCCGACGCGGCGGTGCGCCGCCTGCAGGTGGGTGGCGTGACCCTGTCCGATGCGGTCCGCGCCAAGCTGCCAGACCCGAAGTGGGAAGCGCCGTTGCGCGCCACGCTGGCCCATGAACTGTCCAAGACGCTGTCGTCCAACACCGGGGTCGGCCTGCTGCCGCCCGCCTCGGGCCAGGCGATCGGTGGTGCGATGGCGGCGCGCTTTGCCGACGGCAAGGTCTACCAGCTGAAGATCCCCGAGCCGGACTACGTCATCAACCTGCAGGTGGATGCGTTGAAGAACGGCGTGATCGAAGAAACCCCGGCTATGAAGACGATGCTGTTCGGCGCGTTCTTCACCGCCAAGGTGACCGAGCCGTTCTCCGGCAAGGTCTATTTCGAACAGCCGCTGCGCAAGGGGGCCACCAAGGTGGTGCCGGTCACGCAGTGGCAGGTTGACCAGTGGTCGGCCAGCTACGAAACCCTGCTGGCCGGCTTCGACGCCTTCGCCGGCGCTGCCGCCAAGCGCGCCGATTCGCGCGGCTGGCTGGACGAACAGAAGCCGGGCGGCCGCCCGTTGCAGCAGCAGACCCAAGCCCTTCAGGAGTTGATCAAGTCATGTCGTTGATGCGTACCATCCTGCTCATCCTCATCGCCCTGGTGGTGGCCTCGCCGGTCGCTGCACAGACCGCCAGTTCGCGCGGTACCGGCTCGGCCAGCTACGGCCTGCGCCTGAGTGCCGACACCCGTGCCCAGGCCCTGAACAAGGCCAAGGTCAATGCACTGGAGGCGTACATCGCCGAAACCGGTGCGGCCAAGCTGCGCCTGTTCGAAGCGCGTCGCGCCGAGTTCATCGGCGAGATCGACCGCTACGTGCTCAGTGCCGTGCAGCTGTCGGACACCGAAGACAAGAAGGCCAAGACCTACACCGTCACCGTCCGCGCCGAGATCAACACAACCCTGCTGCAGACCAAGCTGGATGCCGGCTCGGCCGTGGCCGGGGCCACCGCCGCCCAGCGCTCGCTGCTGACCTTCCTGTTCATGGCGCGCTCGCAGGACACCGTGCAGTCGTTCCAGGACAAGGAATACCGCCGCACCGACGTCAGCTCCAGCTACAACGAGAACACCCGTGAAGGCGACAGCTTCCGTGGCAACTCGGTCAGCACCAACGGCAGCATCAACCAGAATGCGTCGATGTCGGTCACCAGCGGCGGCAGCACCACCCAGCGCAGCGACAACATCAGCTGGAAGGTGGCCAACGCGGCCGAAGTGAACACCGCAATGACCGGTGCCTTCAGCGCCGCCGGCTACGAAGTGGTTGAAGCCGAATACGTGGAAGGCGAGTCGCGCGGCCTGCTCAGCAT
This sequence comes from Stenotrophomonas sp. GD03654, assembly GCF_029845105.1. NCBI lineage: Bacteria > Pseudomonadati > Pseudomonadota > Gammaproteobacteria > Lysobacterales > Lysobacteraceae > Stenotrophomonas > Stenotrophomonas sp. GD03654. The sequence continues at coordinate 5,222 of NZ_JAOCLC010000116.1, forward strand.
CGAGCGCATCCGCAAGGACTTCAGCACCGGCAACGACCTGGCCCCGGCCACCCTGCGTGATACCGCCAACGGCATCCGTGCGGCCAACATTCCGTACATCGCTGTCGGCACCCTCGACGTCGGCATGCGCGACCGTGACCCGGCCAGTGGCAACACCCGCGTGTTCGTCACGGTCACCGGCAAGGTGCTGGATGTGACCGGTCGTTTCCCGCGCACCGTGTCGTCGGTGGGCCCGGTGCAGTTCTCCGGTACCGGCCCGAATGAAACCGTCGCCCGTACCAACGCGCTGCAGCTGGCGGCTGAAAAGGCCGCGCAGCAGATGATCAACGAACTGAACGTCAAAGCGGTCCGCTGATCCGCCACCCAGGTGGGTGCCGAGCTCGCTTGGCATCGCCCTGGGGTTACCGATTTCCCACGTGCCGCTTCGCGGCCGTCACTCCCAAAGGACACTCACATGATCCGCAATACCGCTCTTGTCGTGGCCATCGCTGCCGCCACCCTGTCGATGCCCGCCCACGCTGGCCTGGGCAAGCTGAAGGACCTGGCCGGTGCCGCCACCGGCACCTCCAGCAGCGCCTCCAGCGCCGCCGCCCCGGACGAAGCCGCGCAGGAAGCGCTGGTGCGTCGTTTCGTTACCTCGCAGTCGCACTCGCTGCAGGCCCAGACCTCGTTCGCCCGCGCCTTCGGCCTGGCCGAGCAGGTGCAGCTGCTGGAAGCCGAGCGCCAGGCGCTGTCGTCGGGTTCGGTCAGCGTCGATGCAATGAAGAAGTCGGTGTCGGTCAGCGAAGCTGCGCAGGCGGCGATCAACGAGCGCCAGGCCGCACAGCCGGAACTGAACGCTGAATCCAAGCAGCACTACGCCGAAGGCCTGGTCTCGCTGCTGTCCTCGGCCGCCGAAGCGCAGAAGCTGGGCGGCGAAGCCAGTAACTTCACCGCCGGCATGAAGAACCTGGGCGCGACCCAGCTGGCCACCGTCGGCCGCAAGCTGGCCGCCGGTGCATGGGTGGCCAAGGAATCGCCGGGCTTCATCCAGGGCCTGTACGGCTCGACCAAGTCGGCCGTGACCTTTGCCAAGAAGAGCAAGGTGAAGGTGCCGTCCAACGCCGATTCGATGCTCGACAAGCTCTGATCCGAGGCGAATCTCCATGCGTATGACCTACCGTTTGATCGGCCTGGGCCTGGCTGCCGCGCTGCTTGCAGCGTGCGGCAAGCAGGACACCCCGGCCGAAGCGCCCGCACCCGCCAAGGACAAGGCAACCAGTGCACTGGCCAGCAATGCGCCAGTGGAAGCAGCGCCCCTGCGTGGCACGCCGGATTTCGGCGGCACCACCCAGGTCGCGCGCGAAGCCGACGGCATCGGCAGCACCCCGGAACTGGCGGTGCTGGCGGCATTGCAGTCGGCGGTGGCGCAGGTCAACGGCGTACGCGTGGCCAGCCAGATGCAGAGCCTGCGAGCAGGCCTGCATGTGGATGTGGATGACGAACACGTCGGCGATATCCGCGCCGACGCGTTCACCCAGCAGATGATCGCCGGCTCGCAGGGCGCGGTGCTGGGCTATGAAATCCTGTCGCAGGATGAAGTGCGGCAGCTGGACGAGGAAACCATCGCCCGTGTGCGCGCCAGCGACGAAGGCTGGAGCTTCAAGGGCTCGGCGTCGGCCAGTGCATCTGGCGAAGCCTCGGCCAAGAGTGGTTCGGCCTCGGCCAGCGTCAAGCAAAGCTACGACGAGAAGGTCAATGTCGATGCCAAGCGTGGCGCCAGCTCGTTCGATTCCGATGTGACCCATCGCAGCATGCGCAGCTACTGGAAGGTGCGGGTGCGCGCACAGATCGCCCAGTACCGCGCACCGGACGAGCAGGGCAAGCCGAAGATCGTGGTGGCCCTGCCGCGCACCAAGGCTGGCAGCTACGCCGTGGGCGACGGCCGCGTGGACGCCGATGAAGTGGCCGATGCGATCCGCGCGCGCCTGTCCGACACGCTGACCCAGACCCAGCGCTTCATCGTGCTGGATCGTGAGTTCGGCGACGAACTGCAGGCCGAGATCGACCACATCAACAGCGGCAACGTGCGCCTGCAGGACACCGCACGCGTGGGCCAGCAGCTGGCGACCGACCTGATCCTGATCCCGACCATCGAACGCTTCGAATACCCGCGCAGCGTGCGCAACCTGCGCATGTCCGACCGCCAGGTGACCTCGTACTCCGGTGGCGGCCGCATCACCCTGCGCCTGATCAACGCCACCACCGGCCAGGTGGTGATGTCCGACAGCTTCGACCACCAGTTGGCCTCGACCGGCCCCAGCACCCTGCCGCGCGTGGTCAACGGCCGCAACATGGCCGCGGCGATGATGGAATCGCTGTCTGGCCAGATCGGCACCACCATCGTCACCACCCTGTTCCCGGTGTCGGTGGTTTCTGTGGATGGTGACCAGGTCGTGCTGAGCCAGGGCGGTGACACCGTGCAGGCCGGCCAGCGCTGGCAGGCCGTGCGCCTGGGCGAAGAACTGAAGGACCCGCAGACCGGCCGCTCGCTGGGCCGCAGCGAACACCCGTGCTGCACCATCCGCATCGACCGCGTGGCCGCACAGACCTCGTACGGCACCATCGAAGACGGCGTCGACGCGATGCGCGGCGGCTTCCGTCCGGGCCAGATCGAACTGCGCCAGAAGCTGGGCAGCAAGCCAGCTGCTGCTGCCGCAGGTGCAACTGCCTCGGCCGCTCCTGCCGCCGCCCGGCCGGCCGCCAAGCCGAAGCCCAAGCCTGCTGCCGCCCCGGCCGAAGACCCGAACTGGTAACAGGCTCAAGCAACACACAGATGGGGTCAGAGACCTTTCCCGCCGGGAAAGGGATCTGGCCCCTTCGTGTTTCCGTGCGTGTCGACCAAGGTCGGCACCTACCAACAGCGATGTGTCGACCAAGGTCGGCACCTACCAACAGCAGCGGGAAGCTGTCGACGGCGGGGTGGGTCC
>NZ_JAOCLC010000117.1:0-8109 GCF_029845105.1 Stenotrophomonas sp. GD03654
AGAACACCATGAAAGACCTGCTCAACCTCTTCAACCAGCAGCGCCAGACGCTGGACTTCGACGCGATCAAGATCGCGCTGGCCTCGCCGGACCTGATCCGTTCGTGGTCCTTCGGCGAAGTGAAGAAGCCGGAAACCATCAACTACCGTACCTTCAAGCCGGAACGCGACGGCCTGTTCTGCGCCGCCATCTTCGGCCCGGTGAAGGACTACGAGTGCCTGTGCGGCAAGTACAAGCGCATGAAGCACCGCGGCGTGGTCTGCGAAAAGTGCGGCACCGAAGTGACCCTGGCCAAGGTGCGTCGCGAGCGCATGGGCCACATCGACCTGGCCTCGCCGGTCGCGCACATCTGGTTCCTGAAGTCGCTGCCGTCGCGCATCGGCCTGATGCTGGACATGACCCTGCGCGACATCGAGCGCGTGCTGTACTTCGAAGCCTACGTGGTGACCGAGCCGGGCCTGACCGCCCTGGAACGCCGCCAGCTGCTGACCGAAGAACAGTACCTGCAGGCCCGCCAGGAGCACGGTGACGACTTCGACGCCGCCATGGGCGCCGAGGCCGTGTACGAACTGCTGCGCACGATCGACCTGCAGTCGGAAATGACCCGCCTGCGCGAGGAAATCGCTGCTACCGGTTCGGAAACCAAGCTCAAGCGCCTCACCAAGCGCATCAAGCTGATCGAAGCCTTCCTGGAATCGGGCAACCGTCCGGAATGGATGGTCATGACCGTGCTGCCGGTGCTGCCGCCGGACCTGCGTCCGCTGGTTCCGCTGGACGGCGGCCGTTTCGCGACCTCCGACCTGAACGACCTGTACCGCCGCGTCATCAACCGCAACAACCGCCTGCGCCGCCTGCTCGAACTGAGCGCGCCGGACATCATCGTGCGCAATGAAAAGCGCATGCTGCAGGAATCGGTCGATGCGCTGCTGGACAACGGCCGTCGTGGCCGTGCCATCACCGGCACCAACAAGCGCCCGCTGAAGTCGCTGGCCGACATGATCAAGGGCAAGCAGGGTCGCTTCCGCCAGAACCTGCTCGGCAAGCGCGTCGACTACTCGGGCCGTTCGGTCATCGTGGTTGGTCCGTACCTGCGCCTGCACCAGTGCGGCCTGCCGAAGAAGATGGCGCTCGAGCTGTTCAAGCCGTTCGTCTTCGCCAAGCTGCAGCGTCGTGGCCTGGCCACCACCATCAAGGCCGCCAAGAAGCTGGTCGAGCGCGAAGAAGCCGAAGTCTGGGACATCCTGGAGGAGGTCATCCGCGAGCATCCGGTGATGCTGAACCGTGCGCCGACCCTGCACCGTCTGGGTATCCAGGCGTTCGAGCCGGTGCTGATCGAAGGCAAGGCCATCCAGCTGCACCCGCTGGTCTGCACCGCGTTCAACGCCGACTTCGACGGTGACCAGATGGCCGTCCACGTGCCGCTCTCGCTGGAAGCCCAGCTGGAAGCGCGTGCGCTGATGATGTCGACCAACAACATCCTGTCGCCCGCCAACGGCGAGCCGATCATCGTGCCGTCGCAGGACGTCGTGCTGGGTCTGTACTACATGACCCGCTCGCTGGAAAACAAGAAGGGCGAGGGCATGGCCTTCGCCAACATCGCCGAAGTGAAGCGTGCCTACGACAACCGCGTGGTGGAACTGCACGCGCGCGTCAAGGTCCGCATCACCGAAGTGGTGACCGACGAAGACGGCAACAAGCAGCCGAAGACCTCGATCGTGGATACCACGATCGGTCGCGCCCTGCTGGCTGAAATCCTGCCGGAAGGCCTGCCGTTCGCGCTGGCCAACACCGAGCTGACGAAGAAGAACATCAGCCGCCTGATCAACTCCAGCTACCGCCAGCTGGGTCTGAAGGACACGGTCGTGTTCGCCGACAAGCTGATGTACACCGGCTTCGCCTACGCGACCCGCGCCGGCGTTTCGATCGGCATCGATGACATGCTGATCCCGGACGAGAAGAAGGGCATCCTCACCGAGGCCGAAGCCGAAGTGCTGGAAATCCAGGAGCAGTACCAGTCGGGTCTGGTCACCGCCGGCGAGCGCTACAACAAGGTGGTCGACATCTGGTCGCGCACCAACGAGCGCATCGCCAAGGCGATGATGGACACCATCGGTACCGAGAAGGTGGTCAACGCCAAGGGTGAGACCATCGACCAGAAGTCGATGAACTCGCTGTACATCATGGCTGACTCCGGTGCGCGTGGTTCGCAGGCGCAGATCCGTCAGCTGGCCGGTATGCGTGGCCTGATGGCGCGTCCGGACGGCTCGATCATCGAGACGCCCATCAAGGCGAACTTCCGCGAAGGCCTGAACGTGCAGGAGTACTTCAACTCCACCCACGGTGCCCGTAAGGGTCTGGCCGATACCGCGCTGAAGACCGCAAACTCGGGTTACCTGACCCGTCGTCTGGTCGACGTCGCGCAGGACGTGGTGATCACCGAGGTGGATTGCGGTACCACCGAAGGCCTGATCATGACCCCGATCGTGGAAGGCGGCGACGTGGTCGAGCCGCTGAAGGACCGCGTGCTGGGTCGCGTGGTTGCCGAGGACGTGTTCCTGCCGGGCAACGACGAAGATCCGATCGTTACCCGCAACACCCTGCTGGACGAAGCCTGGGTCGCCAAGCTGGAAGACGCCGGCGTGCAGAGCATCAAGGTGCGTTCGACGATCTCGTGCGAATCGGCCTTCGGTGTCTGCGGTCGCTGCTACGGCCGCGATCTGGCCCGTGGTCACCTGGTCAACATCGGTGAAGCGGTCGGCGTCATCGCCGCCCAGTCCATCGGTGAGCCGGGCACCCAGCTGACCATGCGTACGTTCCACATCGGTGGTGCGGCGTCGCGAGCTGCTGCGGTCGACAACATCACCGTCAAGACCACCGGCTCGGTCAAGTTCAGCAACCTCAAGTCCGTCGAGCACGCCAACGGCTCGCTGGTGGCAGTGTCGCGCTCGGGCGAAATCTCGGTGCTCGATGCCCACGGCCGTGAGCGTGAGCGCTACAAGCTGCCGTACGGTGCGACCATCACGTCCAAGGACGGTGATGCGATCAAGGCGGGCCAGACCGTGGCCAACTGGGATCCGCATAACCACCCGATCGTGTCGGAAGTGGCCGGTTTCATCCGCTTCATCGACTTCGTCGACGGCATCACCGTCATCGAGAAGACCGACGAGCTGACCGGCCTGGCGTCGCGCGAAATCACCGACCCGAAGCGTCGTGGTACCCAGGCCAAGGACCTGCGCCCGATCGTGCGCATCGTCGACGCCAAGGGCAACGACCTGTCGATCCCGGGCACCGATCTGCCGGCGCAGTACCTGCTGCCGCCGCGCTCGATCGTCAACCTGCAGGACGGCGCTGCCGTCGGCGTGGGTGACGTGGTCGCCAAGATCCCGCAGGAAGCGTCGAAGACCCGCGACATCACCGGTGGTCTGCCGCGCGTGGCCGATCTGTTCGAAGCACGCAAGCCGAAGGATCCGGCGGTGCTGGCCGAGCGTTCGGGCATCATCAGCTTCGGCAAGGACACCAAGGGCAAGCAGCGCCTGATCATCAAGGACACCGATGGTTCGGAGCACGAAGAGCTGATCCCGAAGTACCGCCAGGTCATCGTGTTCGAAGGCGAGCATGTCACCAAGGGTGAAACCATCGTGGACGGCGAGCCGAGCCCGCAGGACATCCTGCGCCTGCTGGGTGTCGAACCGCTGGCCGCCTACCTGGTGAAGGAAATCCAGGACGTGTACCGCCTGCAGGGCGTGAAGATCAACGACAAACACATCGAGGTGATCACCCGCCAGATGCTGCGCAAGGTCGAGATCACCGACCAGGGCAGCAGCAAGTTCCTGAACGGCGAACAGGTGGAGCGCCAGCGCGTTATCGAGGAGAATGCCCGCCTTGCAGCCCGCAACGAGCTGCCGGCGCACTTCGATCCGGTCCTGCTGGGTATCACCAAGGCCTCGCTGGCGACCGAATCGTTCATCTCGGCCGCGTCCTTCCAGGAAACCACCCGCGTGCTGACCGAAGCGGCCGTCCGCGGCACCTCGGACAACCTGCGTGGCCTGAAGGAAAACGTCATCGTGGGTCGCCTGATTCCGGCCGGTACCGGCCTGGCGTACCACAGCAACCGTCGTCGCGGCGCTTCCGGTCTCACCGAGTCGGAAATGCAGACCCTGGCCGGCAGCCCGGCTGCGGTCGAGGCACCGGTGGTTGAAGCCGAAGCTGAACAGGCGTCGGGCGAAGAATGAGGTATCCGGTCCGGCCGCAAGGCCGGACCACCCCATCGGTCCATCGATGGGATTGGGAAAGGGCAGGGGAGATCGTCCGCGATCGACCCGGCCAACCTGAACGGGGTACATGGAGGCCCCCCAGTAACGTTCCGGGATCAGGAACGGGCTTGACAGGAGGCGTTTGACTGCTTTCCTGGCAGGTTGCTACAATCGTCTGTCTCAGCAGGCCAGAATTTTGGCCTGCTTTAACATTTCCGCATCTCTGGTCGGATTTTCCGGCCACCAATCAGAAGAACCTACTGATGGCGACGATCAACCAGCTGGTCCGCAAGCCGCGGCAAGCGACCACCTACAAGAGTGCCTCGCCGGCGCTCGACAAGTGCCCGCAGCGCCGTGGCGTCTGCACCCGTGTCTACACCACCACTCCGAAGAAGCCGAACTCGGCTCTGCGCAAGGTTGCCAAGGTCCGCCTGACCAACCAGGAAGAAGTGATTTCCTACATCGGTGGTGAAGGCCACAACCTGCAGGAGCACTCCGTGGTCCTGATCCGCGGCGGTCGCGTCAAGGACCTGCCGGGTGTGCGTTACCACACCGTTCGTGGCTCGCTCGACGCCGCCGGCGTTGCCAAGCGTCGCCAGGCCCGTTCCAAGTACGGCGCCAAGCGTCCGAAGGCATAAGGAGAGAGCACTATGTCGCGTAAGGGTAATACTCCGCAGCGTTCCGTCCTGCCCGATCCGAAGCACGGAAGCGAAACCATCGCCCGCTTCATCAACATGGTCATGCAGAGCGGCAAGAAGTCCGTCGCCGAAAAGATCGTGTACGGCGCCATGGACGTGATCACCGAGAAGAACAGCAGCGCCAACGCCATTGAACTGGTGCAGAAGGCTCTGGACAACGTCGCTCCGGCGGTCGAAGTCAAGTCGCGTCGCGTCGGTGGTGCCACCTACCAGGTGCCGGTCGAAGTGCGTTCGTCGCGCAAGATGGCTCTGGCCATGCGCTGGCTGATCGACTCCGCGCGCAAGCGTGGTGAGAACACCATGCCGAAGAAGCTGGCTGCTGAACTGATCGACGCCTCGGAAAACCGTGGCGGCGCCATCAAGAAGCGCGAAGAAACCCACCGCATGGCCGAAGCCAACAAGGCATTCGCCCACTACCGCTGGTGAGTTTGACGGCCTTGTAAAACAGGCAGGGCAGCACCACTTCGGTGCGTGCTGCCTCGCGGTCCCAGAAGGACTGCGCCAATCCGAAGGCCGCCGAAAGGCGGCGTTCGGCCATCCGAAATCCAAGAAATCTGAGAGGCTCCCGTGGCCCGTTCCACTCCCATCGAGCGTTACCGTAACTTCGGCATCATGGCTCACATCGATGCCGGCAAGACCACCACGTCCGAGCGCATCCTGTTCTACACCGGCAAGAGCCACAAGATCGGTGAAGTGCACGACGGCGCCGCCACCATGGACTGGATGGAGCAGGAGCAGGAGCGTGGCATCACGATCCAGTCCGCTGCCACCACCGCGTTCTGGAAGGGCATGGACAAGTCCCTGCCGGAGCACCGCTTCAACATCATCGACACCCCCGGGCACGTCGACTTCACCATCGAAGTGGAGCGCTCGCTGCGCGTGCTCGACGGTGCCGTCTTCGTCCTGTGCGCCGTCGGTGGCGTGCAGCCGCAGTCGGAAACCGTGTGGCGCCAGGCCAACAAGTACCACGTGCCGCGCATCGCGTTCGTCAACAAGATGGACCGCACCGGTGCCAACTTCCAGAAGGTCGTCGGCCAGCTGAAGGCCAAGCTGGGCGCGGTTGCCGTGCCGATGCAGCTGCCGATCGGCGCTGAAGACAACTTCAAGGGCGTTGTCGACCTGCTGAAGATGAAGGCCATCCATTGGGATGAAGCTTCGCAGGGCATGAAGTTCGAATACGCTGAAATCCCGGCCGAACTGCAGGGCCCGGCTGAAGAGGCTCGCCAGTTCATGGTCGAGACCGCTGCCGAAGCCAGCGAAGAGCTGATGGAAAAGTACCTGGGCGGCGAAGAGCTGGCCGAGGCTGAAATCATCAACGCGCTGCGTACCCGCACCCTGGCCACCGAGATCGTGCCGATGTACTGCGGCTCGGCCTTCAAGAACAAGGGCGTGCAGGCCATGCTGGACGGCGTGATCCAGCTGCTGCCGTCGCCGGTCGACGTGCCGGACGTGAAGGGCGTGGACGTTGACGACGACACCGTCGAAATGACCCGCAAGTCGGACGACAAGGCTCCGTTCTCGTCGCTGGCCTTCAAGATCATCACCGACCCGTTCGTCGGCGCGCTGACCTTCTTCCGTGTCTACTCGGGCACCCTGAACGGTGGCGACACCGTGCTGAACTCGGTGAAGGGCAAGAAGGAGCGCATCGGCCGCATCCTGCAGATGCACTCGAACAACCGCGAGGAAATCAAGGAAGTTCTGGCCGGTGACATCGCCGCTGCCGTGGGCCTGAAGGACACCACCACCGGTGACACCCTGTGCGCCGTGGACGCCCCGATCATCCTGGAGCGCATGACGTTCCCGGAGCCGGTGATCTCGATGGCCGTCGAGCCGAAGACCAAGTCGGACCAGGAAAAGATGGGTCTGGCCCTGGGCCGTCTGGCGCAGGAAGATCCGTCGTTCCGCGTCAAGACCGACGAAGAATCCGGCCAGACCATCATCTCGGGCATGGGCGAGCTGCACCTGGACATCATCGTCGACCGCCTGAAGCGCGAGTTCAACGTTGAAGCCAACGTCGGCGCGCCGCAGGTGGCCTACCGCGAAACCATCACCCTGGCCGACGTCAAGTCGGACTACAAGCACGCCAAGCAGTCCGGTGGTAAGGGTCAGTACGGTCACGTCGTGATCGAACTGTCGCCGATCACCGCTGCCGACCGTGCCGATCCGAAGCTGGCTCCGGCCATCAAGGACGACTTCCTGTTCATCAACGACATCACCGGCGGCGTGATCCCGAAGGAATTCATTCCGTCGGTTGAAAAGGGCCTGCGCGAAACCATCACCAGCGGTCCGCTGGCTGGCTTCCCGGTCGTGGACGTCAAGGTGAAGCTGGTGTTCGGTTCGTACCACGACGTCGACTCCTCGGAAATGGCGTTCAAGCTGGCTTCGTCGATGGCCTTCAAGCAGGGCTTCGCCAAGGCCAAGCCGGTGCTGCTGGAGCCGATCATGAAGGTCGAGATCGTGACCCCGGAGGATTACCAGGGTGACGTGATGGGCGACGTCAGCCGTCGTCGCGGCGTGCTGCAGGGTTCCGACACCACCGGTGACGGTTCGGCCAGCATCATCAACGCGATGATCCCGCTGGGTGAAATGTTCGGCTACGCCACTGCGCTGCGTTCGCAGACCCAGGGCCGCGCCACCTTCACCATGGAATTCGATCACTACGAGCCGGCTCCGACCAACATCGCCGAAGCCGTCATGAAGAAGGGCTGAGCCTCGCTCAGCCTCTCTTGAAACCACTTACGAACAATCAAGGTATAGAACAATGGCAAAGGGTAAGTTCGAGCGCACCAAGCCGCACGTCAACGTCGGCACCATCGGTCACGTCGATCACGGCAAGACCACGCTGACCGCCGCACTGACCAAGATCGGTGCCGAGCGTTTCGGTGGCGAGTTCAAGGATTACTCCTCGATCGACGCCGCTCCGGAAGAAAAGGCGCGTGGTATCACGATCTCGACCGCGCACGTCGAATACGAATCCCCGGTCCGTCACTACGCCCACGTCGATTGCCCGGGCCATGCTGACTACGTCAAGAACATGATCACCGGTGCCGCCCAGATGGACGGCGCGATCCTGGTGTGCTCGGCCGCTGACGGCCCGATGCCGCAGACCCGCGAGCATATCCTGCTGTCGCGTCAGGTCGGCGTGCCGTACATCGTCG
>NZ_JAOCLC010000118.1:0-8052 GCF_029845105.1 Stenotrophomonas sp. GD03654
TTTTTCTTGCCCACGGATCAGGAAAGTGGGTACGGCGCGGTGCTGTTTCCTGCAGGCAATCCGCCCATTCCGGGGCCATCTTTGCCCCATGTTCGTCGGCGTCGCCGACACATGCCCAGGCAGCCAAGACCTTCGAGGTTGCAAGTACGGGAGACCGTGCTGGTCGTTTCTTCCTACGGACGCACCGCGTCCATCCACCCACAAGGGACCTCTCCCTTGTGGGCGGGGAATCCCTTGTTCTTTCCCAAGGAGATTCCCATGGACCGTTCCCTCATCAAGACCATGATGCCCTCGCTCGTCGCCGGCCATGTGCCCCGCAACGTGCGGTCGTTCAAGTACCGCGTGTTCGATGACCAGCCGCAGTCCTCGACGCTGGGCTTCGCCATCGATCCCCAACCCTTCGACGGCAAGGTGGTCGCGGCCAACGACGACGCCATCGTCGTCAAGCTCAAGCCCAGCGAGTTCGCGGTGCTCGATCCCAACCTGGTCACCACCGTTCCCAGCGAGGGCGCCAAGGTGCATGTCCAGCCCTACGCACGGCGCCGTTTCGACGGCCTGCGCGCGGACACGCCGGAAGAGCGCACCGAGTACACGTCGGATGGCAGACCCTACACCATCAAGACGCACATCCTCGGCTCCGCGCCGGCCAAGCTGCCCGTCCCTGTGCCGCAGTGCATGGAACTGGGCCAGCTCATCCAGCAGTTGGAGGAAATGCCGGCACCCGACGGGTTCCGGCGTATCACCCACATGCTGGTCGACGCGGGCGCCCGCGACTTCACCTGGGTCGATCCCAAACCGTCCAAGATCATCGAGACGCCTCCGGCGATCGGCTTCACGGTCTCGACCGCGAAGTTCCAGGGCCAGGTGACGATCCTCTACGACCGCGGCGGCGACACCTACGTGGTGGAGCTGCATCGGGATGGCGAACTGGTCGATCGGCATGACGAGGTGTATTTCGACATGCTCGGCGAAGTGCTGGAGAGACTCATCGACGACGGGAACTGGCGCCGGATCGACGTGAGCGTGATCGACGCCAAGGCTTCCCGGCGACGCCAGGCGGTGCCGGCATGATGTCCCGGGCGAAGTTCGCAGCCTGACGACAACTTGCCCCCACAGGCCTTCCATCCGTTCGGGTGGAGGGCCTTTTTCTTTCTCATCCCCACAGGAGATTTCAACCATGTCACTGCGATTCAGAGGCACCGATCTGCGACCCGTACTGGCCGAGGCCGTCGCCAACCAATGCCGCGTCGTCCTCGCCAAGGATCAGGGCGTGTACTTCCTCGCCGAGCGCGCCGAGCGCCGCCCGGACGGCCGCGTGAAGCTGCTGGCGTATGCCGTCGGCTGCAACCCGGATACCGACCCGTTCGATGACTGGTGGGAACTGACGCGCGCCGAGTTGGGCGGCGACGACTTCGGCGAGTTCTTCGACCCGAAGGAAGGCGTCTTCGCACGCATCCTGCACGGCACGGACGACCTGATGCTGTCCGCCACCGCCACGCACCTGTCGCTGGAGGTGGTCCCATCGGCTTAGCGCGGCAACCACCGCACGGCCCTTGTAGCCCCCCGCATAGGGGGCTTCTTTTTTTCCGCGTCACGGAGACGCCCGACGAAGGCGATGCCAGTCTGCGTGCCGTCGGCTGGCGCCTGATCGGCATGCGCGGCGGCGGCGCATGGCGTGGACAAAGGGAAACGCCCGGGTGCCGATTGATTGCTGTCACGCGCGCGAGCCCCGGACATGCTGACCCCATGCCTGCTGACGTTGTCAGCGACATGCCAGGCAACCATCGGTCTTCGAGGTTGCGGCGCAGTTCCCGCTGCGTGACCGAGCCAGCTCGCACCGCATCCGTCCGCGAGCGGCCACCAGTCCCTGGTGGCGGATGCTTTCGCCTTATCAACCCACCGCGGGGTTACGCACCTTTCCCCGCATGCGTGGGCCTGGTGTGTCTCCGCTTCTTCGAATGGAGATTCACCATGAACACCACGTCCAACGAGAAATCGTATTTCGACCTCCACACCTCGGGCATCGGCTACATCCAGCGTGCCCATGAAGTGCCCGTCCGGGGCGGCCGCCGCGCGCAGCCGTTCCTCGCATGCACTGTCGCAGCACTGGTCGGCCCCGCCAGGGACCCCAGCTATCGCTACTTCGACGTCAAGGTCTCGGGTGCCGAGGCCAAGAAGCTCGTTCAGCGCTGCATCGGCGTTGACGATCCCAAGCAACGCCCGCTGGTGCGTTTCCGCCTCGGCGACCTCTGGGGCGATGCGTACATCCGCGACAAGGGCGAGCACGCCGGCAAGCCGGCCGCCAGCCTCAAAGCTCGACTGCTCAAGGCCGAGCCGCTCGACCGGGCCGAGCTGGCTTCGATCGAGCAGCACGAGTTGATGACCCGCGGCATCGGCTACCTCAGCCGCGTCAAGGACGTCACCCCCAAGGATGGCGATCCCTTCCTGTCAAGCACCATTGCCGCACTGGCAGGCCCCGTCGATGAGCCTGAGTATCGGTACTTCGACACCATCGTCGCCACTCCTGAAACCGAGCACTTGGTTCGCCGGTGCATCCAGGCCATCGAGGGGGATCGCAAGGTACTGATCGCCTTCCGTATGAACGACATGCGAATCGACCCGTACATCCGCACCAAGGGCGAGCGCGCCGGGGAACCGGGAGCGAGCCTGGAATCGACGCTGGTCCACATCGGTCTGATCAAGATCGACGGCACCCAGGTCTATCCGACGAGCCAGGCGCAAGCCGACGCACCGCAGGCCGAGGACGCACCCGCGCCCGAAGCCGAGGTTGCCGCCGACACCGCTGCCGATCAGCCTGCCGAGCGCGAGCCGGAAGGTGAAGTCGAGGAGCAGGAGCCGGCACTGGCTGCTTCGTTCTGATCCGGCATGGCCCCTCGCGGGGCCTTGCCTTTTCCTATTTCCCAAGGAGAACCATCATGGCAGCCACATCGGCACCCACGAGATCAGTCCTGCCCATCGTCATCCCGGGCCAGCTCACGTTGCGGACCATCCGCGGCAAGAACGGTCCGTTCACGGTCGGTCGCCTTTCCACCCCCATCGGCGAATTCGCGGTCAAGGACGCGGAGCTGGAGCAGTACCCCGAAGGCAAGTACGACGGGGAATTCGTCATTCGCTACATCTTCGCGAAGTCCTATCCAGTCGCGGGCGGCGCGCGGTTTGAAGTCCGCGCCAACCTCGACGGAATGACGCTCAATGGCATCGACAAGTTGAGCCGTGACGAGGCCCGCAGCTTCGCCACCCAGGAAGTCGATCCGCTCGATGAAGAGCTGGGGACACAGCCTGCGGCAACGCCGGCCAAGCCCGCCAAGACGTCCAAACCCACCAAGCCCGCACCTGTGCAGGCGTTGGCGGACCCGCTGGTCGATACCACGCCCTTCGGGGTAGATGCACCGGCGCCCGCTGCGGCGGCTGCTCCTGGCAGCACCGAAGATGGTGACGCTACTCTGTTCGGCCTGCTGTGGCCGCTGGGCGAGTCCGTGAAACTGGATTCGACCATCGACCGACGCGCTTTGCGCGCGCAGATCTCCCGCCTGGGCGAACTGGGCTACGCGCTGGACTTCAAGACGCAGGAGTGGAGCCGTCAGGCCGAACCACAACCTGCGTGATCGCAGACGCCGCATCCGCGGTGTTCTTCATCCACCCGCCGGGGTCCCTTTCCCCATGCGGGCGAGGCCCCGGCTTTCTTCTGGAGGTCTCCATCATGTCCATCATCGCTTGCGATACCCCCCGTTCCGCGCTGGACAAAACCGCGTGGCGCGCCGTGTGCAAGACGGCCGCCGAGCATGCCCAGCGTGGTTGCGGCCTGTCCTGGGGCCATTGGGTCACGCTCTTCAGTTCGGAAATCGACACGCAAGCCAGTCGATTGCCGGAAGACCAGCGCGCTCAGGCCCTGGAAATTGCCGCCCAGGAATGGGACTACGCAACACCTGCCGAGCGGCAGGAAACCCAGGACTGGAATGCCAAGCACGGCTATTGCTCGCACGGCATTGAGTTCGGCTACTGCCCGGCCGGTTGTGATCGAGACGATGACGACTGGGACTGAGGACAAGTCATAGGTTCCTTCGCCGCACCTGCGGCATTCCATCACCCGCTGGGGGTTCTTCCCCTGCGGGGAGGCCTCCGGCTCTATTTTTTCAGGAGGCCTCCCATGGGCTGGTATTTCTCTCACCAATCGCGATCCGAATTGATCGCGGAACTGATCGAACCGCAGGAGACCGAGCGCGTCAGCGCGAAGGTCATCGCCCACGCGCTGCGCGGCAATGTACTGTGGTCCGTGGTCGAAATGACCGCCAAGGTCGAGGGTGTGCATCGTGATCTCGCGCCGGGCCAGTCCCTGCGCACCATCCGCTGCGATCTGCTGGAACGCAGCGGCAACCAGTGGGGCTACAAGCCGCTGGAAGAGTCCATGCACCCGTACTACTACTCGTGCCCGCTGTCCTATCTGGACCTCGCACCGGAGCAGTCCGCCGACTGGCGTGCAGGCGTTCGCGCCTACCACGCACGGCGGCGCACACCCACGGCTGTCACGGCTCCCGCCTCGACGCTGATGGCCTGAGCCAGGAGGAACCAACATGGACCCGATCCTGGCTGCGCTCCCGCCCTCGCTGCTGGCACTCGTTGAAGGAAGTTTGTCCAACGACGAAGTGTCCTCCGACGAGGAGATGCTGGAGTACTTCATCAGCAACGGCCTCGCCGAGGAACAGGCACGGTAGGCACTGACTTACCGCGACCAGTACCTCAACAACATCTACCTGGACGGCTTCACGCCGATCACGGCGGTGGACGAGGCGCTTCACTTCAACCCGCACACCCGGCAGTTCGAGCCGGACTGAGCGTTTTTCTTCGACCCCCTGGGGCAGTACTTGCCCCAGCGGGCGGTGCTGTTCCCGTTAATCCGAGGACACCACCATGCTCGCAAACACTTCTTCCACCACGCTGTACCGCATCGACGAATGCCCGGACGTGATGGCCGACGCTTGCGTCGGCGATGACCAGGGCAACCTGATCTTCCTGTCCATCTGGGCGCGCGACACCGCCGTCCAGCAGTTCCTGGCTCGCCTGACCCTCGGGCGCGACGAGCAGGGACTGGACCAGTTCCACCTCATCACCGACCAGGGCGGCAGCGTCCCGGTGTTCGTCGGCAACGTCGATCGCCTGGAAAAGCGCATGACCCGCACCTACCGGCGAACGCTGTTCGGTTCGCTGTCCAACGTGTGGCTGTTCGACCGGCGCTGCGTCAAGCCCGACAAAGCCAACGCCAGCGCACTGGCATTGCTCCCACAGGGCAGCGCCCACCGGCTTGACCGCCTGTGGATGCTGGTGCGCGACACCTGCCCGTTGCCGTTGCTCGACCATTGGCGCGAGACCGTGCTGGAACTGCTGCAAAGCCGCGAGATGCTGGCCCGCCTTCCGTTCGCCCTCGGGCCGCTGGAAGGCCATCGGCTCGCCATCGACGTGCCGGCGCTGACCTTGGCGCTGGGTTCCCTGATCCGCAGTGACGTGCTCACCGCCTATCCCTATCCGGCCACGATCTGGACGCCGGAAGTGGTAGCGGCCTGACCCACCCACGGAGGCACGCCTTGGCGTGCTTCCGTGTTTCATCCCCGCCAACCAGGAGACTTCCATGGCCCTCATGTTCCCGCGGCTCGCCCGCAATTTCGGGAAAAACGGGTACTTCCCGACCGATGAACCCACGCTCGAAAGAGCCCTCAACGCACTGATGCCCAGCGATGGGCCGATGTGCATCCTCGATCCCTGCGCAGGCGAAGGCGTGGCGATCGCCGAAGCCGCCCACGCCCTCGGGCGCGAGCAGGCCAAGGCGTTCGCAGTCGAGTTCGACGCCGAGCGGGCACGCCATGCCCGCGGCCTGGTCGATCACTGCCTGCACGCGGACCTGATGGATACGATGGTCTCCAAGCAGTCCTTCGGGTTGCTCTGGCTGAATCCACCGTATGGCGACCTGTCCAAGGACGTCAACGGCAACATCGGATACCAGGGCCAGGGCCGTGCCCGCCTCGAAAAGCTGTTCTATCAGCGTTCGCTGTCGCTGTTGCAGTACGGCGGCGTGCTGGTTTTCATCGTCCCCGGCTACGTGCTCGACGCGGAATTGGTCGGTTGGTTGACACGCCACTACACGGACCTGCGGATCTACCGAGCGGTGGAAACGCAGTTCAAGCAGGTGGTGATCTTCGGCCGTAGGGTGCGCCAGCGCGAACTGGTACCCGATGGCGTCAAGGCCATGCGCAATCTGCTGCTGCAGGTTGGGCAAGGCGAGATCGAAGCCGAGGAGCTGCCGAGCGATTGGCCGTTCCTGCCGTACATCGTCCCCGCCAGTCCGGCCGAGCCGGAGCATTTCTTCCGCGTGACGATGGAGCCCGAGCAGTTCGCCGACGAGGTTGGCAGGCTGCAAGGCCTCTGGCCGTCGCTGGACACGCACCTGGGGGCCGCGCAGCAGTCGCTGCGTCCTCCGGCGCGGGCCTTGTCCCACTGGCATCTCGCCCTGGCTCTGGCCGCAGGCGCAATTTCGGGCGTCGTGCGCTCCAAGACCGGGCGCGTGCTCGTCGTCAAAGGTGACACCCACAAGGACAAGACGCTCCAGCGGGAATTCACCGAACGCGAAGACGGCTCCATCGCCGAGACCCGCATCCTCACCGACAAGTTCGTTCCCGTGATCCGCGCGTGGGACATGACGCCTGACTCCCCGACACAGGGCGAGGTGTTGACCATCCGCTGATCGTTTCTCCACCACAGACGGTTCGCCGTCTCTCTTCCCACCACGGGGCATGCCATCGCCCCGTCGGGGGTGGTGCATGCCCCATTTTCATTTGGAGCATCACCATGTCCCTCGATCTCGATACCACCGTCAACGATGCAACGCCTGTACAGGGCGAACTGCTCGATGCGGAATCTTCCCCTCTGACCCTGAGCCTTCAGGATTTTGTCGGCGAGTTCGGCGACGAACTGCTCGACTCGCTCAACCGCGCCAACCCGCCGGTCTATACCGGCCAGCCGCAGGCGCATCGCCAACTCGTCGTCGCCAGTCTCAAGCGCAAGCTGTTCCAGGCTCAGGCCGAAGTCGTCCATGCCGCCGCCGAGCTGCTGATCGATCGTGGCGAACGCGCCGCGATCGTCAATGGCGAAATGGGCTGCGGCAAGACGACCGTCGGCATCGCCACGGCCGCCGTTCTCAACGCTGAAGGCTACCGCCGCACCCTGGTCCTTTCGCCGCCGCACCTTGTTTACAAGTGGCGGCGGGAGATCCAGGAGACGGTGGCGGGCGCCAGGGTCTGGGTGCTCAACGGCCCGGATACCCTGGTCAAGCTCATCAAGCTGCGCGAGCAGTTGGGTGTGCAGCCCACGGGCCAGGAGTTTTTCATCCTGGGCCGCGTCAGGATGCGGATGGGGTTCCATTGGAAGCCGGTCTTCACCCAGCGGCGCACCCGCCACGGCGACGTGGCGGCCTGCCCGGACTGCGGCACGCTCATCACCGACCTCGACGGCGAGCCGGTCAACCCGATCGGGCTCGAAGCCGAGGAGTCCCGCAGGAAGTGCAGCCACTGCGCCGCGCCCCTGTGGACGCTGATCCGCCCGCGCAGCCTGTCCGGCAGCGACCAGTCCTCGGTCGTCCTCAAAGCCTTGAAGCGCATCCCGACCATCGGGGAAGTCACCGCGCAGAAGTTGATGCAGAAGTTCGGTGACGGCTTCCTGGCCTCGATGCTGGGTGACAACATCCATGAGTTCATCAACCTCATGGATGGCAACGGCGAGCTGGTGTTTTCCGACCGTCAGGCCACGCGCATGGAACGTGCGATGGCCAACATGGAGTTTGGCTTTGGCGAGGGCGGCTACCAACCGTCCGAATTCATCAAACGCTACCTGCCGCAAGGCACGTTCGACCTGCTCATCGCCGACGAGGCGCACGAGTACAAGAACGGTGGCAGTGCCCAGGGCCAGGCCATGGGCGTGCTGGCGGCGAAGGCTCGCAAGACCTTGCTGCTGACCGGCACGCTAATGGGCGGCTACGGCGATGAT
>NZ_JAOCLC010000119.1:0-7952 GCF_029845105.1 Stenotrophomonas sp. GD03654
CCTGGGGCAATGAAGACCAGCCGCCGTTCGTCAACGCGGTGGCTGCGGTCGACACCACATTGCCGGCCGACACGCTGCTGCAGGCGATGCTGGCGCTGGAGCAGCGCTTTGGTCGCGTGCGCGACCCGGCGGTGCACTGGGGCCCGCGCGCGCTGGACCTGGACCTGCTGCTGTATGGCGCGCAGGTGCTCGACCAGCCCGGTCTGCAGGTGCCGCATCCTTACCTGCACGAGCGTGCCTTCGTGTTGGTGCCGCTGGCCGAAATCGCGCCGGATCTGGCCATTCCCGGCCATGGTCGCGTGCGGGATGCAGTGGTGCGGGTGGATGCCTGCGGGATCGCACCGATAAGGTGATAATGCCCGGGTTATCTCCCCCGGTTATCAGCACATGAGCACCCACGCAGACAGCAAGCCCTGGACCGTTCCCGCCCTGGCCGAGGCCAAGCGCAATGGCCAGAAGCTGGTCATGTTGACCGCCTACGACGCTGGCTTCGCCCGCACTTTCGACGCAAATGGCGTTGACCTGATCCTGATTGGCGATTCGCTGGGCATGGTCGTGCAGGGCCATGATTCGACCCTGCCGGTGACCGTGGCCGACATGGTCTACCACACCCGCGCCGTGGCCCGTGTGCTGCAGCGCGCGCTGCTGGTGGCCGATCTGCCGTTCGGCGCCGATGCCACCCCGGAGCGCGCGCTGGATGCATCGCTTCAGCTGCTGCAGGCCGGTGCCGAGATGGTCAAGATCGAAGGTGCCGGCTTCAAGGTCGACATCATCCGTTACCTGGTCGAGCGTGAGATTCCGGTCTGCTCGCACCTGGGCCTGACTCCGCAGTCGGTGCTGCGCCTGGGTGGCTTCAAGATCCAGGGCCGTGGCGATGCCGCACGCCAGCTGGTGGAAGATGCCAGGGCCGTGGCTGCTGCGGGCGCCAGCCTGCTGGTGCTGGAGTGCATGCCGAGCCCGGTCGCCGCCGACGTCACTGCCGCTGTGGAAGTCCCGACCATCGGCATCGGTGCCGGCCCGCAGTGCGATGGCCAGGTGCTGGTGCTGCACGATTTCCTTGGCCTGGACAGTGGCCATCGCCGTCCCAAGTTCGTCAAGGACTTCCTTGCCGAAGGCGGTTCGGTGGCGGGTGCCACCCGCGCCTATGCCGACGCCGTGCGCGACGGCAGCTTCCCCGACGAACAGCACGCTTACGCCCAATGATCCAGACCTTCAACGAGCTCGGCGCATTGCGCGAGCAGATCGCCCAGTGGAAGCGCGAGGGCCTGCGCGTGGCGCTGGTGCCGACCATGGGCAACCTTCACGGTGGCCATCATTCGCTGGTGACCCTGGCCCGCCAATACGCCGACAAGGTGGTGGCAAGCATCTTCGTCAACCCGACCCAGTTCGGGCCGAACGAGGATTTCAGTCGCTATCCGCGTACGCCCGAGGCCGACGTGGCCGGGCTGGAGCAGGCCGGCTGCGATGCGGTGTGGCTGCCCAGCGTCGAGGCGATGTATCCGCTGGGCGTGGACAAGACCACGCAGATGCACGCGCCCGGCGTCAGTGAAGTGCTGGAAGGCGCCAGCCGTCCGGGACACTTTGATGGCGTGTGCACGGTGGTCGCGCGCCTGTTCCTGCAGGTGCAGCCGGACGTGGCCGTGTTCGGCCGAAAGGACTACCAGCAGCTGGCTGTGATCAAGCAGATGGTGGCCGAGCTGTCGTTCCCGATCCAGATCGTCGGCGCGGACATCGTGCGCGACGAGGATGGTCTGGCCAAGAGCTCGCGCAACCAGTATCTGAGCGCCGAACAGCGCCCGGTTGCGACCAGTATCCACCGCACCCTGCTGGGCATGCGCGAAGGCTATGTAGCCGGGCTGCCACGTGACCGCATCGAGGCCGACGCCACGGCGGCATTGCAGGCAGCTGGTTTCCAGGTCGACTATGCGGTGCTGCGCACGCCCGATTTGGCCGAGCCGACCTTCGACGGCGGCGGCCGCGTAGCGCTGATCGCCGCACGTCTGGGCACCACCCGCTTGATCGACAACCTGGAATTCTGAGCCGCATGCGGCTTGGGGGGCGCCCTCAACGGGCGCCTTTCCACTTCCCACGGACGGGAGACCTGAAATGAAAACCCCCAGCACTGATACCGGCCGTCTTGCCCAGGCCTCTATCCTGGCGGTGTTGGCGGCAGGCATGCTGCCGGCTCAACTGTTTGGCGGCCTGATGTTCGCATTTGAATTCAGGCGCACGCCGATGCCCGCGCTCACCGGCGGTGGACTGATGTTCGGGCTGGGCGTCTGCATCGCCATCGCGGTGTTCCTGCCGATGGCGCTGCTCCCGCGATCTCGGCAGCCCCTGCGCCGGATCAGCTTCGTGCTTGCAGGGTCTGCCCTGGGCGCGCTGGCCATGGCCATCCATGAATGGCCGGGCGCGATCCATGGGCCGCTGCTGCAGCGCCTGCGCTATGTGGATACATTCGATGTGATCAGCTATGGGCTGACAGTGTTGGCTGCAGGGGGCCTGGGCCTGGCCTCCGGGCTGGCCTTCCATACGGTGTTCAGGCTGTCACTGCAGGGCGGTGCCGTCCATGCCACGGCGCCGCCGCCGGGCAAGGGCACCTGAACGGCCTTCAGCGTCCTGCCGCCGCCCCCTGGCGATGGCCAAGCGGGTGCTAGAATCCGCTCTTTCCTTTGCCGTTGCAGCGCCCCCATGCACCTGTCCCTGCTCAAGACCAAGATCCACCGCGCCACCGTCACCCATTCCGAGCTGAACTACGAAGGCTCGATCGCCATTGATGACAACCTGCTGGCTGCCACCGGCATCCGCGAGTTCGAGCAGGTGCACATCTGGGACGTGACCAACGGTGCGCGCTTCTCGACCTACGCCATCCGCGCCGAAGCCGGCAGCGGCGTTGTCTCGCTCAACGGTGGCGCCGCGCGCCACGTGCAGGTCGGTGACATCATCATCATCGCAGCGTTCGCCAGCATGACCGAGCAGGAAGCTGACAGCTTCAAGCCGAAGCTGGTGTACGTTGATGGCAAGAACCAGATCACCCACACCAACGACACGATCCCGACCCAGGCCGCATGACAACGAACAACGGATTCGACTCGCTGCACTCCCACGCCCAGCGCCTGAAGGGCGCAAGCATTCCCAGCCTGCTCGCCGCCGAACCCGGGCGCGTGCAGGATCTGGCGCTGCGGGTCGGTCCGTTGTACGTCAACTTCGCGCGGCAGAAATACGATGCTGCGGCGCTGCAGGCGTTGCTGGCGCTGGCTGCCGAGCGTGATGTCGGTGGCGCCATCACCCGCCTGTTCCGTGGCGAGCAGGTCAACCTGACCGAAGGTCGCGCGGCGCTGCACACCGCGCTGCGTGGCGATGTGGTCGATGCGCCGGTGGCGGCCGAGGCCTATGCCACCGCGCGCGAGATCCGCCAGCGCATGGGCGTGCTGGTGCGCGCGCTGGAAGACAGTGGCGTGACCGATGTGGTCAGTGTCGGCATCGGTGGTTCCGACCTTGGCCCGCGCCTGGTTGCCGACGCGCTGCGTCCGGTCAGCGGTGCGCGCCTGCGCGTGCATTTCGTCTCGAACGTGGACGGCGCCGCCATGCAGCGTACGCTGGCCACGCTGGATCCGGCGAAGACTGCCGGCATCCTGATCTCCAAGACCTTCGGTACGCAGGAAACCCTGCTCAACGGCCAGATCCTGCACGATTGGCTGGGTGGCAGCGAACGCCTGTATGCAGTCAGTGCCAATCCGGAACGCGCCGCCAAGGCCTTTGCCATCGCCGCCGATCGCGTGCTGCCGATGTGGGACTGGGTGGGTGGCCGTTATTCACTGTGGTCGGCGGTCGGTTTCCCGATCGCGCTGGCAGTCGGCTTCGATCGCTTCGAGCAGTTGCTGGAAGGCGCGGCGCAGATGGATGCGCATGCGCTGGATGCACCGCTGGAGCGCAACCTGCCGGTGCTGCACGGCCTGACCGACATCTGGAACCGCAACCTGCTGGGCCATGCAACGCACGCGGTGATGACCTACGACCAGCGCCTGGCGCTGCTGCCGGCCTACCTGCAGCAGCTGGTGATGGAAAGCCTGGGCAAGCGCGTGCAGCGTGACGGGCAACCTGTCACCACCGACACCGTGCCGGTGTGGTGGGGCGGCGCGGGCACCGATGTGCAGCACAGCTTCTTCCAGGCACTGCACCAGGGCACCAGCATCGTTCCGGCAGATTTCATCGGCTGCGTGCACAACGACGATCCCTACACGATCAATCATCAGGCCCTGCTGGCCAATCTGCTGGCGCAGACTGAAGCACTGGCCAATGGCCAGAGCAGCGACGACCCGCACCGTGATTACCCGGGCGGCCGCCCGAGCACGCTGATCCTGCTCGACGCGCTGACCCCGCAGGCGCTGGGTGCACTGATCGCCATGTACGAACACGCTGTGTACGTGCAGTCGGTGATCTGGAACATCAATGCCTTCGACCAGTTCGGTGTCGAGCTTGGCAAGCAGCTGGCCAGTGGCCTGTTGCCGGCGCTGCAGGGTGAGGATGTTGCGATTGCCGACCCGATGACCCGCGAAATCCTGGCGCAGCTGAAGCGCTGACCCGGCCTGCGGATGTGCCGGCGCCGGCCGGCCATCCCATGTCTCTCCGCTTGCCTTCGATCCGGTCGCGCATGAATGGTGCGCGGCCACGCATTCCGTGTCGTTTGCGTGCTGCACATGCAGCGCATCCGCGTGCCTGCCGCAGCGCAGCTTGACTGCGCATCGCCTGCCATTGCAGTGTGCACGGGCGGCTGTACCTGTCATCCAGTATCGCTCGCAGCATGATGTTGATGCCAGGGACTGGCCGTATCCGAAGGGACGTGGAATCGATCTATGTCCTCAACGCCTCATGTTGTGAATGACAGGAGATTGCGAATGGATCTGAATGACGATGTTGTGTCCGGCTGGCTCAATGGCTCGGACGATGTGGATGGGTGCGCCAACCCTGCGGGTTCGCTGTTCATCTATGGCGCTGCGGCTACCGAGTCCGCACTCACGTCGGCCTCCGACACCCTGATCACCGGTGGTGGCACCGAGTGCACCACCACGATGTCCGTGGTCAATCACTGCCTGTGTTGCTGATGTAGCCCGAGCCGGCACGCAGCGCCTTGCGGCTGCGTGCCGGCAACTGGAACAGACTTCCCGATACCTTGCAGGGGGCGTAATGACCGCTTCTCCGGCTGCGGCCGCGTTTGCGCGCATCACCGAACATTTCCTTGCCCATGCGCGCGCCGCGTTGGCGGCCGGCCTGCATGACCCTGCCATTGCGCTGCAGCCCGGTGAGCGCGAACTGCTGCACGCGCAGGGCGACGCGGCGCTGCGTGAGCATGCCCAGCTCAAGCTCAACCGTGTGCTGTTGCTGGAACTACACGCAGCTGCGCGCGGCGGTGACATCGGCCCGCTTGACAGCGCCGGTGCGTTGGACGAATTCGTAGCCCTCGCCACCAGCGAGGGTTTCCGTGAACATCTGCAGCGACGCTACCCGGTGCTGTTGCCGCGGCTGTCGCGCATGCTTGAAGGACAATGCGCGGCCGTGGTGGAGCTGGCCGCGCGCATCGGCAGTGATCGTGCGCTGCTGACGGAACTGCTCGACACTCCGGCCGGAGCGCTGCGTGCGATTGCGTTGGGGCGGGGTGACCTGCACGGCGGCGGCCGGACCGTGGCACGGCTGCAGTTCGACGGCGGCGTGCTGATGTACAAACCGCGCTCGCTGCGCATCGATGCGGCGCTCGATGGCCTGCTCGCTGCGGTCTTCGGTGAGGGCCCGGGCCGGGTGCGTGTGCCGCGTGTGGTTGATCGTGGCAGCCATGGCTGGGCCGCGTTTGCCGCGCACCGTCATTGCGCCGATGACGAAGAACTGCGCGCCTACTACCGCGGTCTTGGCCATTGGCTGGCGATCCTGCGCCTGGTCGGTGGTACCGACATCCATCTGGAGAACCTGATCGCTGTCGGGCCGGTGCCGGTGGTGATCGATGCAGAAAGTGTGTTCTCGCAGGTGATCGACGTCGAGCCGTCGGGCCTGGGCGACGCCTACGATACGGCCATCAAACTGATGCGCAATTCCGTGCTGCGCACCGGCATCGTGCCGTTCCGCACCACCGGCCTCGGCATGGAGGGCGTGGACCTGTCGGCTGCCGGCGCATTGCCAGGCGAGCAGCCGCGGGTACAGGTGCCGGTGATTGTCGAGGATGGGACGGGGCCGGCCCGGCTTGGCATGGTCGAGGCCGAAGTCGCCATCGCACAGAACCACCCCAGTCCACAGCCGGATGTTTCGTTGTACTGGGACCACATCAGCGAAGGCTTCATCGACGCCAGCGGGCGCCTGCGCGCACTCGATGCCAAGGGCGAACTGATGCCACTCCTGGCGGCTTTCGAAGGCTGCCAGGTGCGGGATGTACGGCGGCCGACAATGGCCTACGCCGAGCTCGGGCGGATGCTCTGGCATCCAGCCTCGCTGCACAAGGAAGCCCAGGCGGTTGAGCGCGCGATCGATCTGCTGGTGCGCAATGCAGCGGTGTCACCGGCTGCGCCATCGGATCTGGAAACCGTACGTGGAGAAGTGGACGACCTGCGCCACGGTGACATTCCGATCTTCACTTCGCAGCTGGACGCGACCCGCATCCGCTCCATCGCCGACAACTGGCGTGCGATGCGCATCGACCTGGAAGACGTGACCATCCGCAGCACGCTGGTGGCCACCGACCTGAACCAGCATGCGCTGGCCCGCGCCGAGGCTCGCTCCGGCTACAGCTATGCCGCGCAGCAGCCTCGCGCGGACGATCTGGACCTGCGCCGACGAACGCTTGCGGCACGCGCGGTGGAGAATCTTCTGCGTCTGGCCGTGCATGGTGAAGATGGTTCGATGACGTGGATCACGCCCGAGGTGACCCGCACAGGATGGACCGTCCAGCCGGTGCAGCCCGACCTGTATTTCGGGCTGGGGGGCATTGCGTTCGCACTGGCGGCCTACCGCCGGGAAGTGGAGCAGGGACGTGCCGACCCGGTGGCCGGGCTGGATCCGGCCATCGAAGGCGCCATTGCGGTGTTCCAGACCATGTGCGAGCGCCATCCCGCCGGGATCGATGGTGGATTCGTCGGCACAGGCTCGCAGATCTGGACCCTGCTGGCGTTGCATGATCTTCTGCAGCGCCCCGCGCTGCTTGCGCTGGCCGAGCGCTGTGCGGAGGGCGTGGAACGTCGTGGTTTCCAGGGGCCGGTGAAATTTGAACTGATTGATGGCGTGTCCGGCATGATCCTGCCGTTGTTGGCGCTGGCCGAGGCCACCGGCAGAACGCGCTGGCTGGAGTTGGCGGCTGCGGCCGGGCGCCGCATGCAGGAAGCGGCGATCGTCGATGTCGACGGTGCACGCTGGCCGACGCCACAGTTCCGCGAGCCGATCGGTGGCTTTGGCCACGGCGCGATGGGCATGGGCTGGGCGCTGGCGCGGCTGGCGCGGTCGGACGCCGGCAGCGTGCCTGAGCGCGCCGCCTGGCGGCAGTTGGCCGAAGGAGCGTTTGCGTTCCAGGCGGCGTTGTTCGAACCGCATACCGGGCACTGGCGCGACATCCACCTGCAGGATGGGCAGAAGAACTTCCCGACCTGGTGCCATGGCAGTGTTGGCATCGGTCTGGCGGCGGCGGATCTGTATGCCCGCACTGGCGATCCCACGCAGTTGCGTGACATGCGGCGGGCTGTGGCCGACGCGCGCGGCAAATGGGGGTTCAGCCACACCCTGTGCCATGGCGACCTGTCCACGCGGGAGCTGCTGGTGCTGGCGGCTGCGCTGGATCCGGAGGGATGCCCCTATCCGCAGGACGAGGCCGCCATCGAGATCGTTTCTTCGATCGAGGAGCACCAGGGCATGGTCGGCGGACTGACCCGCGCGGCCTTTACTCCGGGCTTGATGATCGGCCTGGCAGGTGCGATCTA
>NZ_JAOCLC010000120.1:0-7920 GCF_029845105.1 Stenotrophomonas sp. GD03654
ACGGATTGCCCGCTATTGCTGTTGCTTCGGCTGTTGCCGTTGAGATTGCCGGCCAGCGGCCGGCACTACCGCTTCGGCGGGTGCCGGGCGCAGCCCGGCTGCACCTCTCAGCCGTTGGCCATCCATTTCAGGATCAGGCCGGTGACATAGGCCAGCCCCGTGCCGGTCGCATAGCCCACCGTGCCCAGCAGCACGCCCACCGGGGCCAGCGTCGGATGGAACGCCGCTGCCACCACAGGAGCCGAAGCGGCTGCGCCGATGTTGCCCTGCGAACCAATGGCGAAGAAGAACAGCGGCGCGCGCAGCAGCTTGGCCACCACCCACAGCACCAGCACATGCGTGGCCATCCAGATCGCGCCAAGCAGGAACAGCCACGGCCGATCCAGCAGCGACAGCAGGTTCATCTGCATGCCGATGCAGGCGATCAGGAAGTACAGGAACACCGTGCCCAGCCGCGACGCACCGGCCGCTTCCAGCCGGCGCGCACGGGTGAAGCTCAGGCCCAGGCCCATCGCAGTGGACAGCAGGATCACCCACACGAACTGGCTGTCCAGGCTGAACTGGCTGGCCCAGCTGACATTGGCCTTGAACCAGCCCGCCAGCGGCGCGGCGATGGCATGGGCCAGGCCGACGCCGCCCAGTGCCACGCCAACGATCACCATCAGGTCGGTCATGCTGGGAATGCGTGCGTTCTGTGCCTCGTAGGCGCTGATGCGTGCCTTCATCTCGTCGATTGCACGGGTATCGGCACCGTTGCGGGTATCGATCTGCTGCGCGCGGTTGGCCAGGAACAACAGGATCGCCATCCACAGGCTGGCGCAGGCTACATCGACCACCGCGAACTGGCCGAAGGTGGTCGCATCGGTGCCGAACACCTCGCGCATGGCAACCATGTTGGCACCGCCACCGATCCAGCTGCCGGCCAGCGCCGCCATCCCAGCCCAGGTATCACCGGCCACGGTTTCGGGGTGGATCAGCTTCATCAGCTGGAACGAGACGATGGCACCGAGCATGATGCCGGCGGTACCGGCACAGAACACGATCAGCAGTTTGGGGCCGAGCTTGGCAATGCCCTTGAGGTCGATCGACAGGGTCAGCAGGACCAGCGCGGCCGGCAGCAGCACGTCGCGTGCGACCGGGTTGTACAGCGAGGTGTTGTGACCGTCGATGACACCGGCGGTGTTGTAGATGGCGGGAATGAAATAGCACAGCAGCAGCGCCGGCACCCAGGCGAAGATCTTCTTCAGCAACGGGGTCGGACCACTGGCGGCCCAGAAGATCAGGGCCAGGGTGGCGGCAATCAGGCCCAGTCCAACGATGTCGTTGCTGATCAGGGCAGTAGCGGGTTCGGTCGGCATGGGATCCTCTGTCGATCGAAAGAGCGGGAAAAAAAAGCGCCGCATAAAGCGGCGCAGGTCGAGATTAACATTGTCTTCACGCCGGGTCATGCCGCAGCGCGGAGCGATTGGCATGTCGGTCAGCCCGGTCGCGAGGCGCCGAAGTCCAGGGTGACCCGCGTGCCACGCGGGTCGCAGGGCTGCAGCTGCAGGGTCCAGCCCAGGTGCTCGCACAGCCGCGCGATCAGGTCCAGACCGATACCGCCGCCCCGATCAGCACGTTCACCGCGGGCCATGCGCGCGTGGATCGCGGCAATCTCCTCGGGGCTCATGCCATGCCCCGGGTCCTGCAGGGTCAGCACCGCCGACGAGCTCAGGCGCAACTCAATGTGGCCACGCCCACTGTTCTCGATGGCATTGCGCAGCAGGTTGCCGATCGCGGCCTGCACAACGGCCAGCGGCGCGACAATATCCACCGGGGCAGCCTGGATGCCGATGCTCAGGTCCTTGTCGCCCAGCAGGTGGCGATGGTCGTCGACGATCTCCGGCAGCAGCTGGTCCAGCGCGATGCGCTCGGCACGTGCGGCCAGGCGCGCCGGATCACGCGCCAGCACCAGCAGCAGTTCAATCAGCTGCTCCACGCTCTGCGCCGTGCGCAGCACCCGCTGCATCTGCTGGCGTGCACGATCGGGCAGGCCCGGCTGTTCCAGTGCCAGCTCGGCGGCACCGGTCATCACTGCGATAGGCGTGCGCAGTTCGTGGCTGGCGGTACTGATGAAGACCCGCTCGCGCTCGACGAACTGTTCGTTGCGGTCCAGGTAGTCGTTCAGCGCATCGGCGATGGTATGCAGCTCGGAGCTGCCGCGCGGGTCGACCTCGATGCGCTGGCCCTGCACCCCTGGTCGCAACCCGGCAATGTGCTGTGCCAGCAGGCTCAACGGGCGCACCATGCGTTCCATGCCGAACGACGCCATCAGCACGGTGACGAAGATCATGATCACCCCGGCCAGCATCACCCAGCGCGTGGCGAACTGTTCCAGGTCATGGAAGTCGGAAATGTCCAGCGCCAGCGCCACCCGCCCCATCGAACCGGTGTCACGCACCATCACCGCAGTCTGTCGCCCCTTGATCGGCACCCCGTCATGCAGTCCCGGGTGCAGCATGCGCACGCTTTCCGGCATGTTGCCTTCATCGAAGCGGAACAGGCTGAGCGTGTCCGAGTCCTGCCAGCGATAGTGGGGCTCGTGCTCGGTGTGCTCGACGATGCTGTCCAGTTCGGAATTGAGCAGCGCGCGCCAGGCAGCATGCTCGGCATGTTCATGCACGTAGTTGCCGACGCTGAACACCGCGACCGACAGCAGCGCCAGATAGCCCAGCAACCACCACACCACGCGCCGGTACAACGGCCCCGGCTTACTCGCCTTCATCATCATCCTTGCCGGCATCGCTGGGCGTGGTCACGGCCAAGCGGTAACCCACCCGCGGCAGGGTATGGATCAGTTTCTCGGCGAACGGTCCGTCCACACTGCGGCGCAGCTCGTAGACATGCGAACGCAGCAGGTCGCCATCCGGCGGCTCGTCGCCCCACAGAGCGAATTCCAGCTGCTGGCGGGTCACCGCGCCGGGGCTGGCGCGCATGAGCACTTCCAGCAGCTTCCGGCAGGCCGGGTACAGGTGCAGCACCTGACCCTCACGCTGGGCCTCCAGCGTCGCCAGATCCAGCACCAGATCGCCCACCTGCAGGCGCTTGCGCGGGTTGCGGCCCTGCGCACGCAGCAGCAGCGCCTCCAGCCGCACCTCCAGCTCCGGCAGCGCGAACGGCTTGGTCAGGTAGTCGTCGGCACCGGCGCGGAAGCCGGCGATCTTGTCCGGCAGCTCATCGCGCGCGGTCAACATGATCACCGGCACCTCGGACGCGTGCTCGGCACGCAGTCGGCGCAGCACCTCCGGCCCCTCCATGCGCGGCAGCATCCAGTCCAGGATCACCGCATCGTAGGGGTGGCTGCCGGCCAGGTGCAGGCCGGTGATGCCATCCGGGGCCACGTCCAGCACATGCCCGCGCGACTCGAAATAGTCGAACAGGTTGGCCACCAGCTGGCGGTTGTCCTCGATCACCAACAGACGCATGCACGAAACATCCACGGAAGTTCGTACCATGGTAGCGCCGCCCATGTCGGAATGCGGTCGTCCCGCCCCCTTCTGACGCTTTTCCCACCCTCGCCACCTCAAAATGGCCGTTTTGCTCCCGGAGCCTGCCGTGCCCGTAGCCCTGCCCCGCCGTTGGCGCCTGCCCCTGCTGTGGCTGCTGATCATTGCTGCGTTGGCAGGGGGCATTGGCCTTCGGCAGCCGCAGCCGCCGGACGAACCGCGCTTCGTGCTGGCCGCGCGGACCATGGTGGAGAGCGGGCAATGGCTGCTGCCGCATCGTGGCAGCGAGTTGTATGCCGAGAAGCCACCGGTATTCATGTGGCTGCAGGCGGCCGCCTACGAGCTGGTCGGCAGCTGGCAGTGGTCGTTCCTGCTGCCGTCGTTGCTGGGCGCCCTGCTCAGCCTGTGGCTGATCTCGGATCTGGCTCGCCGGCTGTGGTCGCCCAGGCACTCCGTCTATGCCCTCGCAGCGCTGTTCTGCACCCTGCAGTTCGGGCTGATGGCCAAGCGCGCGCAGATCGACATGGTGCTGGTGGGAATGACCACCGTGGCCCTGTGGGGCCTGCTGCGCCACCTGTGTGAACGCCGCAACCTGCCCGCGCTGTGGCTGGCCGGTTTCGCCGCAGGCGTCGGCACGGTGACCAAGGGTGTGGGTTTCCTGCCGCTGCTGATGGTGCTGCCCTGGTTCGGCTGGTGGCTGTACCAGCGCCGTCGCGGGCACCGTGTGGAGGGTCCGCACCCGGCAACGCTGCTGTGGCTGATCCCGGCGTTCCTGCTGGGCGTGGGCGTGTGGCTGGCGCCGCTGGGCTGGGCCCTGCTGCATACGCCCAGCGCCGAACTGCAGGCCTACGCGCATGAGCTGTTGTTCAAGCAGACCGGCACCCGCTACGCCAATGCCTGGCATCACCGGCAGCCGGTCTGGTACTACCTGCAGGTGATCCTGACCCTGTGGCTGCCGGGCAGCCTGCTGCTGCCCATGCTGTTCAAGCCGTGGTGGCGCCGCATCCGCCGCGGCGATGGCCGCCAGTGGCTGCTGCTGGGCTGGGCAGTGCTGGTACTGGTGTTCTTCAGTGCCAGCCCGGGCAAGCGCGAGGTGTATCTGTTGCCGATGCTGCCGGCGATGGCACTGGCGGTGGCGCCGCTGCTGCCCGGCCTCCTGCGCCGCCTGTGCGTGCGCCGCTACCTGTTCGGCTACAGCGTGGTGCTGATGCTGGCCACCGGCGTGCTCGGCGTGATGCTGATGACCGAGCACCCATGGGCGTTGGCACAACTGGAACGCCGCGCCATGCCCGATACGTTGCTGCCGGTGCTGGGCGACGGCCTGCTGACCTTCGCCATCGCCCTGGCCACATTGATCGTGTGGCTGCGGGTACGCCGCGCCGCAACGCTGGTGCTGCTGACCCACGGCATGCTGTGGATGCTCTACGGTCTGGTGCTGATCCCGGCGCTGGATCCCTACGCATCGGCGTCGGCACTGATGCGCCGGGTAGGCGCGCGGATCGGTCCCGACGCCGAACTGGCGCTGGTGGCCTGGCGCGAGCAGAACCTGCTGCAGGCCGACCGGCCAGTGCGCGAATTCGGCTTCAAGCGCCCCTGGGCCGAGCAATGGCACGATGCCGGCCCGTGGCTGGCCGAAGCACCGGACAAGCGCTGGCTGCTGGTGCTGGATGATGCGATGAGCCCGTGCGTGGACCCGAGCAAAGTGATCGATATCGGTGTTGCCAACAGGAATCGTTGGCAACTGCTTCCCGGTACCGCATGGAACCCGGAGTGCCACGCCGAGCGGACAGGGTCGACCGCCGAAGAAGACTGAACGTTGACACGTGCCAGGCACACATTAACCCGGCACGAACGAGCGTCCGACCCTTCTCCGACATCCAGGTGACGAGCATGACCGCGGATTCCCGAACCGCCCTTTCCCAGCATGCCCGTCCGTCCCCTTGATTCGGTAGCGCCGCTTGCGACATCGCCACTGGCGTCACGATTTGCCGTAACTCACCTCTGGCTGCCTGTCGCAATCGGTCTGCCGTTGTTTACGCTGCTGATGGGTTTCGGCGGCGACCAATGGGTGGCCGATCATCTGTTCCGCCTGGAGGGTGGTCACTGGGCGCTGCAGGACGCTTGGATCACCCGCACGGTGGTGCACAAGGTCGGCAAGTGGCTGAGCACGGCTGCTGCGCTCGTGGCGATCCTGCTGTGCTTCCACCACTGGCGAAAGGGTCGCGATCGCACCCTGCGGTGGGCGCTGCTTTATGTCGTAATTGCCATGGCCCTGGGCACGGGTGTGATCTCCCTGCTGAAGTCGCTGGTGCCGATGGAATGCCCCTGGGACCTGCTGCGCTACGGCGGCCACCAGCCTTTCATCGGGCTTTTCACGGCACGGCCCGTTGGCATGGCCGCGCAGGCCTGCTTCCCTGCAGGCCACGCCAGCGCGGGTTACGCATGGGTGTGCCTGTACTTTTTCGCCTTGCTGTGGCGCCCTGCATGGCGCTGGGCCGGGTTGTGGATCGGCCTTGGCACCGGCCTGGTATTCGGCATCAGCCAGCAGCTGCGGGGCGCGCATTTCCTTTCACATGACGTTGCGACCGCTTTGATCTGCTGGCTGCTTTCGCTGGGCCTGTATGTTCTGATCCGCCATCAGCTGGACCGTCCCCACCGCCAGGAGGCAAACGCATGAGTGCATCGGTCCAACGCCCCGCCCGTCTTCCCGCGTTGGCGAACCTTCGCCGCTTGCGGCCGCAGCTCTCCACCGAAGCACTGATCGCACTGACCAGCCTGTTCTTCGCGGTGGCCGGCAACGGCCTGTTCTGGCACAGCGCGATGGCCAGCCATCCGGGCAGCCTGCGCTACGCGCTCTCGCTGCTGCTGTTGCTGCTGGGTGCGCACGGCGTGCTGCTCGGCATCCTGGTCTGGCGCTGGAACGCCAAGGTGGTGATCAGCCTGCTGCTGCTGGTGACTGCATTCGCTGCGCACTACATGAGCCGCTACCACATCTACCTGGATGCGGACATGCTGCGCAACGTGCTGGCGACCGACCCCAAGGAAAGCCGCGAGCTGATGACCGTGTCGCTGCTGTGGCCGGTGCTGTTGCTGGCGGTGCTGCCGATGGTGGTGCTGTGGCGCGTGCAGGTGCGTCGTCGCAGCTGGGGACGCAGCCTGCTGTGGCGTCTCGGCTTCCTGGTGGTGGCTGCGGTGACCGCGCTCGGCGGTGCGCTGATCTCGTTCCAGGATGTCTCGGCGCTGATGCGCAACCAGCGCGAAGTACGCTACCTCGCGACCCCGGCCAACGTGCTGCTGGGCATGCCGCGTGCGCTGCGTGGCGACAATCCGGTGCAGCGCGCGCCGAAGCTGCCGATCGGTACCGACGCCAAGGCCACTCCGCGTGCACCTGCCAGCAAACCGCGCCTGCTGGTGATCGTCATGGGCGAGACCGTGCGCGCGCAGAACTGGGGGCTCAACGGTGGCCGCAACACTACCCCGGAACTGGCCCAGGCACCGGTGATCAACTTCCCCGACATGCATTCGTGCGGCACCAGCACCGAGGTTTCGCTGCCGTGCCTGTTCTCGCCATGGGGCCGCCACGACTACGACGAGAAGAAGATCCGCGCGCACCAGTCGCTGCTGCACGTATTGAACCGTGCCGGCATCGCACCGTTGTGGCGTGACAACCAGTCCGGCTGCAAGGGTGTGTGCGAAGGTCTGGACTTCCAGTCGCTGTCCGACGCGACCACCCCGGGCCTGTGCGCCGACGGCCGCTGCATGGACGAGATCCTGCTGCAGGACCTGGCCACCCAGGTGCGTGCCAGGCCCGGCGACCGCGTAGTGGTGCTGCACCAGCTGGGCAACCATGGCCCTGCGTATTTCGAGCGTTATCCGGCCGCCTTTGCCCGCTTCAAGCCAACCTGCGACACCCGTGACATCGGCCGCTGCTCGCGCGAAGAGATTACCAACAGTTACGACAACGCCGTGCTGTACACCGATCACTTCCTGAGCAAGACCATCGGCACGCTGCAGGGGATGCAGGACTACGATACAGCGATGATCTACCTGTCCGACCACGGCGAGTCGCTGGGCGAGAAGGGCCTGTTCCTGCACGGCGTGCCCTACGCCATCGCCCCGGCCGAGCAGACCCGGGTGCCGATGACGATGTGGTTCTCGCCGGGCTTCGCCAGCAGCCGCGGGCTGGACCTGCAGTGTGTGCGCAAGCGTTCGGCAGCCTATACCGACCATGACAACCTGTTCCCGTCGGTGCTGGGCCTGATGCAGGTGAAGACCTCGCTGTACGAGCGTGATCGCGACCTGTTCGCCAACTGCGAAGGTTGAGGGTTGTTCGGCAGGGCTTGCAGCCCTGCACCTGCCGAAGCCAGAGCCGAAGCCGAAGCAACAGCAAAAGCTGGCATCCCGTGGGTTGGCGGGGTGGGTCCGGTTGAGGGGG
>NZ_JAOCLC010000121.1:0-7762 GCF_029845105.1 Stenotrophomonas sp. GD03654
ACGGCCCCTTGCGGGGCCGTTGCTGCGTCAGCCGATCAGTGGATCGATCAGAACTTCTGCTTGTACTGCATGTACATGTAGCGGCCCGGCAGGTCGTACTGCGGGTCGAACATGTTGGCACGGACCGAGTAGGACACCGGCGGATCCTTGTCGAACGCGTTGTTCAGACCCAGCATGATGGTGCCCTTCCACGGGGTGTTGTAGCGGACCTGGATGTCGTGGTAGGTGGTCGACGCGATGTGGTTCTCGCCCTTCGCACCGTCGGAGCAGAACGGGAAGGTCTCCGGATCCTGGGCCGGATCGAACGGGCACTCTTCACGCATGCCGGACTTGTAGCGCAGGCCCCAGTTCACACCGAAATCACCGTAGCTCCAATCCACATACAGGTTGGAGCGGATGCGCCAGTACGGATCCTGGTCGCGGTAACGGCCCTGACGGCCTTCAACCGGCGAGTCCTGGGTCGACTTGGTGTCCCACTTGGACAGATAGGTGCTGTCCCAGCTGATGGTGAACTGACCGAACGAGGTCTCCGGCAGGCGGTAGGCCAGGCCCAGATCCCAACCTTCCACCTTGTACGATGCCAGGTTCTGCAGCGGCATGTTGACGTTGGTGATGGTGTAGCGCTGGTTGACGGTGCCGTAGTTCGGATCACGCGTGATCAGGCCGCAGTAGGCTGCCTGCTGCTGCGGGGTGCCGCCGTAGCAGTAGCTCATGATGTCCTGGATCGCCGGACGGGTGATGGCGTCTTCCACCTTGATCTGCCACCAGTCCAGAGTGACGTTCAGGCCGGTGACGAAGCTCGGGCTCCACACCAGGCCCAGCGTCTTGCTGGTCGAGGTTTCGGGCTTCAGGTTCGGGTTGGCCTGCCAGGTGAACGGCACAACCGTCTGCTTGCGGCCTGCACCGGCGCCCGGCTGAACGAAGTTGGCCGGCACGCCCTGTGCGGCACACTGGGCGGCAACCGCGCCGGTACGGAGGCCAGCGTTGGACGAGCAGGGATCGATGTAGGTCTCGAAGGAGTCTGTATCGCCGCGATACAGGTTGTTGATGCTCGGCGCGCGGAAGCCCTCGGAGTAGTTACCGCGGATCATCAGGTCGTCGATCGGCTTCCAGCGGAAGCCGAACTTGTTGTTGGTGGTGTTGCCGAAGTTGCTGTAGTCGGAGTAGCGCGATGCCACGCTGAAGTCCAGCAGCTTGGCGCCCGGCAGGTCCGCCAGCACCGGGATCGACAGTTCCACGAAGAACTCGTTCAGATCGTAACCGCCCTTGGTCGGTGCCGCACCGTTGCCGGTGCTCAGACCCGAGGCAATGAAGGCGTCCGGATCAAACTGACCGGTTTCCTTGCGGTAC
Source organism: Stenotrophomonas sp. GD03654 (assembly GCF_029845105.1). NCBI lineage: Bacteria > Pseudomonadati > Pseudomonadota > Gammaproteobacteria > Lysobacterales > Lysobacteraceae > Stenotrophomonas > Stenotrophomonas sp. GD03654. The sequence continues at coordinate 1,351 of NZ_JAOCLC010000121.1, forward strand.
TCGTAACCGGCAGCGAAGCCCAGCGCACCGGCCGGCAGCTGCACGATCTCACCGGAGATGTTGGCGTAGTAGCCCTTCGACACCAGGCTCGCCGAATCGTGTGCGGTGAACGAGGTGTAGTCCAGAGCTTCCTGCGAGATGGAGCCCAGCCCACCCAGCGGATTGATCGGCACACAGCCGGCAATGACGGCGCCCGCCGAATTCAAGCAGACCGGCTTGCCGTCGCGCAGAGCCGACGGGCCATAGGCCTCGGCCAGACGCTGCCTGTTGAACAGGCCGTAGGTCAGGTCGTTCTGGTCGGTCTTGTCGTAGCGATAGCCAACGTCCCAGTCGAAGTTGCGATCGGCAAATTCGAAGAAGCCTTCGAAGCCACCGTAGAAGTGCCAGTTCTTGACGTTCTGGTTGAACGAACGACCACCGGATTCATTGAAGCGACGATTGACGCCCGTCAGGTCGACGCCATACGGGTTGTACATGCTGCCCGCGCTCAGACGCTGGCCGGTCACCGGCATGGATGCCAACAGCTGCTCGGACTTGCGCTCGTTGTACATCGCCTCGGTACGGAAGGTGATGTTGTCAGTCACGTTGTACGAACCCAGCACGAACAGCGAGGTGCGCTCGTTCGGGGTCAGCAGGTAGTTGTCCGGTGCAGTGTTGTAGCCGTGGACGTTGGCATCGAACGGGGTTTCAACGCCATTGATGATGACGTACTGGTTGCCGTTGCGCACATAGCTGCCCGGGATGCCGGTTGCGCTCTGGCCACTGAAGAACGGCGGGCCACCGGCGGAGATCTTGCGATCGCCGGCCATGACGGACTTTTCGTTGACGTAGGACGCGCCGACGGTGATCGAGGCGCGGTCGGTCACGGTGCCCAGGGTGAAGTCATATGCTTCACGCTGGCCATCGCCGGCGCTGTACTGGCCCTTGTAGGCGTTGACTTCAGCACCGTCGAAGTTCTGCTTGGTGATGATGTTCACAACGCCGGCGATGGCGTCCGAACCATAGATGGTCGAGGCGCCGTCCTTCAGGATGTCGATGCGCTCGATCATCGCAGTCGGAATGGTGTTCAGGTCGACGCTGCCGTCCAGACCAGTGGTCCAGCGGCGGCCATTGACCAGCACCAGGGTGCGCTCGGCACCGAGGTTGCGCAGGCTGACGCCGGCCGAACCGTCACCGCCGTTGTTGAACGTACGGTTCAGGGCGGCACCGTTGGCGGCGACGCGCTGCAGGATGTCGGCGACCGAGGTCACGCCCTGCTTTTCGATGTCGGCGCGGGTCAGGCTGAGCACCGGCTGCGAGGTTTCGATGTCGGTGCTCTTGATGCGCGAACCGGTGACCGAGATGCGGTCAAGGTTGGTCGCTTCCTGGGCCTGGGCGGTGGCAGTGGATGCCACACCGGCAACGAGCGCGACCAGAACGGCGTCGCGCAGCTTGTTGGACTGGAAATTCATTGGCTCTCTCTCTCCAAGAAATCTTGGCTGGGTTAGTGCCCGGCGGGGGAGCGAAAAGCGCTCCCAAATCGCGAGGGCTGAACCGATAGTAGCGGGCGTTCGCCAAGAATTAAAGCTGTGTTAATCAAATCTATGATTTTGGTGAAAATTGAAATTAATTCGCAAAATCAAAGACTTGAGTTGCATTCGAGCCAGTTTCGTCTCGTTTGTTAGCGCACGGTGATGAAAAAAGTGCTCGCTGGCGTGTATCGCAGCATGTCGAACTGAACTGCACGGTATCCGACCCGCCGAAAAGCGCGATGCGTGTATCGCGATCGCGCATACGCAACGGGCGCCTTTCGGCGCCCGTGAGAAGTCACTGCAGGAAGAACCGCGCGGTGGGATCAGAGATCCTGTTCGTAACGCACATACGGCACAGTGCCGTCGTCATTGCTTTCATTGCGCGGCGAGAACGGATTCTTGCCGCGGCTGATCACGTTCTCCGCGCCCACGGTGAGCTGGCCGGACCAAGGGGTACGCCAGGTCAGGCCGATTCCCAGGCCTTCCCACTTGCCAGGCTTGCCCGGTACGTCGACGACGCGACCGATGATGCTGCCGGTGAAGTTGCCGTAGCCGGCACCGATGCTCAGGCTCTTGCTGTCCCAGCGGTCGACCAGGGCTGGCGAAGCGTCGGCCAGCGGAACCAGGCGGGCCTTGGCATAGGTACCGGCGATGGAAACGAAGCCTTCGCGGCCGATGTTCTTCTGCGCGAACACGGTCAGATCATTCTGCTCGGCGCGCAATGACGGCGTCTTGTTGGGGCCTGCCAGCCATGCCGGCAGGGTTTCACGGCCGGTACCGGCAGTGATGCCCAGACGACTGTTGCCGCGGTTCAGCGCGGCGGTGCCGCTGAAGCGGCGGCTGTTGAGGTCATCTTCGTCGCCGAGGCTGGCCAGCATGCAGTGACTGGCCAGGCCGCTCATGCTGGTTCCACTGCTGCTGTTGCAGAGCAGGCCCAGCGAATCGCCCGACGACAGGCCGAAGGCGGCATCCAGCGAATTGCGGCCGAAGTGCCAGCGGGCGCCAGCCGCCTGTTCGCCGGTGGGCTCCAAGTACAGCAGGGCTTCGACCTTGCCGCTGCCCTTGTTCCACACCGGCAGCACGGTCCGGGTGTCCTTGCTCTGCGCATGCACGCCCGTGATCGCGCCAAGGGCGATCATCAGAGCCAGCGGTAGACGCAGGAAGGTACGCATCGGACCAGTTCAGACAGGGACGAACAACGGAAGTTCCCGAAGATACGGGAACTTGATCCTAGGGTGTTTATGAATTCTTAACAAGCCTTGATCCCCCCAGATGCAAGACAAGCCGTTTACTGAAGCCGCTCAGGCGCCGGTACAGTCCCCTCGGCACCGTGGAACAGTATGCCGAACTCCGTCAAAGGAAAGTGATACTCCCGCCCGCAGAATTCGCAACGGACCTCGACGGCGCCGGTGTCCGCGGCCGCGGCACGCGCCTCGTCCTCGCCCAGCGACTGCAGCATCGACGCGACCCGTTCACGGGAGCAGGAGCAGGCGAAGGACAGCGGCTTCTCGCCCATCAGCGCCGGCTTCTCCTCATGGAACAGGCGGTGCAGCAGCTGCTCGGCCGGGGTGGCCAGCAGCTCGGCCTTGCCCAGGGTTTCGAACAAAGCGCTGGCGCGCGCCCAACCATCCTCGTCGCCCTCGTCGCCCGGCAGCTTCTGCAGCAGCAGGCCGGCGGCACCGTTGCGGTCGGCCGCGAGCAGCAGGCGGGTCGGCAGCTGCTCGGACTGGCGGAAGTAATCCTCGAAGGCTTCGTCCAGCTCCGGCGCTGTCAGCGCGACCAGGCTCTGGTAGCGCTGCGGCTCGCGCGGGTCCAGGCCAGGGTTTTCGATGGTGATCGCGAGCAGGGCGTCGTCGCCCAGGCTGGACAGGTCGCGCGGCGCGTCGGCGCCTTCGCTGAGCTGGGCAATACCGCGCAGGGTGCCTGCGGCGGTGCATTCAGCGAACAGGGTGCGCAGGGCGGTGCTGCTGCGCAGCTGGATCGAAAGGCGGCCATCGATCTTGGTGTGGCCGGTGAACAGCGCCGAGGCCACGCAGGCCTCGCCGAGCAGTTCGGCGGCCGTATCCGGGTACGCGGCGTGGGACAGGATTTCCTGCCAGGTGGCCTGCAGGCGCACATGGACACCACGGACGCCAGCGTCGGGGAGCAGGAAGCGGATCAGGGAATCGGAGTTGGCGGTCATCGGCTCATATCGCGCGTAAACGAGGGCGGTTGCCGGATAATGCGCCGACAACCAGACAGAAGAAGGATGCACCAGTAATGGGGGCAGGGGGAGAGCAGCACAAGGTGGAGGCCGGGGCGGACGTCCCGCGCCGCAGGCGCTGGCGCTGGAAACAGCTGCTGTGGCTGCCGGTGCTGCTGGCGGCCTTCAGCTGCCTGCAGGTGCTGGTGCTGCGGTTCATCGATCCTCCGGTGTCCACGGTCATGCTGTGGCGCTATGGCGAGGCGCTGGGCGAGGCTGACTGGTCGTATCGCCTGCATTACCAGTGGCGCGACCTGGACCAGATGGCCCCGAGCCTGCCGATCTCGCTGGTGGCGGCCGAAGACCAGCGCTTCCCCGAACACAACGGCTTCGACCTGCAGGCCATCGAAAAGGCCCGCGACCACAATGCCAAGGGCGGGCGCCTGCGTGGCGCCAGCACGATCAGCCAGCAGGTGGCCAAGAACCTGTTCCTCTGGCAGGGCCGCAGCTGGATCCGCAAGGGCCTGGAGGTCTGGTACACGGTGCTGATCGAAGCACTGTGGCCGAAGGAGCGCATCCTTGAGGTGTACGCCAACATCGCCGAGTTCGGTGATGGCGTGTACGGGGCGCAAGCAGCGGCGCAGACGTTCTGGGGCAAGGACGCGGCGCGCTTGAGCCCGGCCGAGAGCGCGCGGCTGGCGGCGGTGCTGCCGGCACCGCGGCGCTACAACGCGGCAAAACCAGGGCCGTACGTACAGCGGCGCGCGGCGTGGATCCAGCGGCAGGCACGGCAGCTGGGCGGGGCCGCGTACCTGTCGGAAGAATGAGGGCCCACGACGCCTGATCTGCGGGCGGCGGCAACGTACAATCGGGGCATGACCCGCGAACGGCTTACCTTTGTCATCGCCGCCTACAACGAGGCCCTGGCACTGCCGTTGCTGCATCCGCGGTTGTGTGCCGTGCTGGACGGCATGCCCGATATCGAAGGCCACATCCTCTATGTGGATGACGGCAGCCATGACAGCACCTGGGAGGTGATCGCCCGCCTGGCCCAGTCCGATGCGCGGGTGTCCGCGCTGAAGCTCTCGCGCAACTTCGGCAAGGAAGCCGCGCTGACCGCTGGCCTGGACCTGGTGCGCGACGGAGCGGCGATGATCCTTGACGCCGACGGCCAGGATCCGCCGGAGCTGGTACCGGAATTCGTCGCGCGCTGGCGCGAGGGCCATGACAACGTCTACGGCACGCGCATGGCCCGCGATGGTGAGGCCTGGATCAAGCGTGCCACGGCGGCGGTGTTCTACCGGGTGATGGGGCGCCTGTCGCGCACGCCGATCCCGGCCGATACCGGTGATTTCCGCCTGCTGTCGCCGCGTGCGTTGAGTGCGCTGCGCGAGATGCGCGAGCGCCACCGTTTCATGAAGGGGCTTTTCAGCTGGGTCGGTTTCAAGCGGATCGCAGTGCCCTATCACCGTCACGCGCGAGTGGCCGGCACCAGCAAGTTCAGTCTGTGGCGGCTGTGGAACTTCGCGCTGGAGGGCATTACCGGCTTTTCCACCGTGCCGCTGCGGGCGGCGACCTACCTGGGACTGGCAACGGCAGCGGTGGCCTTCGTCTTCGGCGTATGGGTGATCGTGAAGGCGGCGCTGTATGGCGACCGGGTGGCGGGCTGGCCGACGATGATGGCGGTGATCCTGTTCCTGGGCGGGGTGCAGTTGATTGCGCTGGGCCTGATCGGTGAGTACCTGGGACGGCTGTACGAAGAGTCCAAGCAGCGGCCGCTGTACCTGGTTGACGCGTGGCTAGCATCCGCCGTGGCAGACTCGGCACTGCAACCCACCCTCGGAGGGCAGGCAGATGACGACGGTACGGCAACTGTTGGACGGCAAGTCTCCTGAAGTACATGCGGTCGCGCCGGAGGCGGCGGTGATCGATGCGATCCGGTTGATGGCGGAGAAGGGCATCGGTGCGGTGCTGGTGATGGACGGGCCGCGGTTGGTCGGCATCCTGTCCGAGCGCGATTACGCACGCAAGATCGTGCTGCGTGATCGTTCGTCACGCGATACGGCGGTGGCGGAGATCATGACGGCGCAGGTGGTGACGGTCTCGCCGGGCGAGCAGGTGGAGCACTGCCTGCAGTTGGTGACCGACTATCGCATCCGCCATCTGCCGGTGGTGGAGGGCGCGCAGGTGCTGGGGGTGATCTCCATCGGCGACCTGGTGAAGTCGGTGATCGATGCGCAGCGGCGCGAGCTGGACCAGCTGCAGCAGTACATCGTGGCTGGGTGAGGTGTTCGCTGGCGGGCCTGCGGCCCGCCGGCCCGCTTTTTGAAGCTCAAAGCCAAAGCCAAAGCCAAAGCCAAAGCAGCGCCTTCCTGATGCGGGGGGAGGCTGAGGGCATGGGCGTGCAGGACACGCCGCAAGTACGTCCCTGTAGGCTCGATGGCGCCATCCATGGCGCCAACGGTCCTGCACGCCCATGCCCTCAGCCTCTGGATACATTGCTGCGAGCGCGGTGAGCTTTGTTGCAGGCGATGTGCTTTGGGTAGCTGCCAACCTTGGTTGGCGCAGCTTTTGACCTTGCTTTTTTCTTTTGATTCTGAATTTCGCTCTCGTTCCGCGCGCGCAGGAAACTGTCGGGAGGGGGACGGGTGACGCAGGCAGGACACGCCGCAAGTACGTCCCTGTAGGCTCGATGGCGCCTTGCTCGTGTGCGCTGTCC
>NZ_JAOCLC010000122.1:0-7262 GCF_029845105.1 Stenotrophomonas sp. GD03654
CCGGACCCACCCCGCCTTCGACAGTTTCCCGCTGCTGCTGGTGGGTGCCGACCGTTGGTCGGCACGGGATCGGATCCCTGTTTCTGCTCTGGTGGGTGTCGACCTTGGTCGACACACTGGGTACAGACGAATGATCTGCCCATGAAAAAAGCCCGCCGGTATCCGGCGGGCTTTTTCGTTTGCAACCTTGGCGTGGCGATCAGGTCCAGCCGAACAGCTCGAACAGCTTCAGGATCAGGTATGCGCAGCCGCCGGCTGCCGGGATGGTCAGGATCCAGGCCCAGACGATGCGTTCGATCACGCCGAACTTCAGCGAACGCGGGTTCTTGGCGAAGCCGACGCCCATGATCGCGGTGGAGATGCTGTGCGTGGTCGAGACCGGCATGCCGAAGTGCGCGGCCAGGGTCAGGATGGTGGCCGAGCTGGTCTCCGCGGCGAAGCCGTGGATCGGGTGCAGCTTGACCATCTTGTGGCCCAGGGTCTTGATGATCTTCCAGCCGCCCGAAGCGGTACCGGCCGCCATCACCACCGCACAGGTCAGCACGATCCACATCGCGATGCCGTCACCGGCGTGCGCGTCCGGGTGCATGAAGGCCAGCCAGGACGGCAGGTCGTTCAATGCGCCGGTGGCTTCGGCACCGATCAGGGTCATGGCGATGATGCCCATGGTTTTCTGCGCATCGTTGTGGCCGTGGGCGAAGCCCATGTAGGCCGCCGAGGCGATCTGCGCCTTGCCGAAGAAGGCATTGACGATGCGCGGGCGGGCCAGGCGGCCGATGGCACCACCGATCTTGGCCAGGCCGGCGATCAGCGCCCACAGCAGCCCCATCACTACGATGCCGAGCAGGAAGCCGGCGATCGGCGAGGTGATCATCGGCACGAACACCTTCCACAGCAGGCCCTTGTTCTGCGCCCAGCTGCCCAGGCGCTCGGACCAGATCAGGGCGTCCCAGTTGTTGTGGGCCGCGGCCAGGCCGGCGCCGCAGAGACCACCGATCAGGGCGTGCGAGGACGAGGACGGCAGGCCCTTCCACCAGGTGATCAGGTTCCAGATGATGCCGCCCAGCAGGGCGCACAGGATCACCTGCGGGGTGACGTCGACCACGTTGGTGTTGAGCAGGCCCGACGCGATGGTGAGCGCTACCGCGGTACCGGTCAGTGCACCGAGGAGATTCATGAAGGCGGCCAGCATCACCGCCCAACCGGGCGAGAGCACCTTGGTCGCCACCACGGTGGCAATGGAGTTGGCGGTGTCGTGGAAGCCGTTGATGAACTCGAAGACGAGTGCGGCCAGGATCACCACCAGGACAAGGGTCAACATGCGGCGGCGTCCGTCAGCTGTTCTTCAACACGATCTGGTACGCCACCACGCCGGCCTCGCGGCAACGGTCGATGGCCTTTTCCAGGATCTCGAAGAATTCCTTCAGCAGGAACATCTGCAGATTGTCCAGGCGGCCCGAATAGATGTCGCGGTACAGCTCGAGCATCAGGCGGTCGGCCTCGTTCTCCAGCGAGCGCAGCTTCTCGTTGAGCGCGGTCATCCGGTCCAGGTTCATGTGGCGCAGGTCGGCCACCATCTCCACCACCACGCCGGCGGCCTGTTCCAGCATCGCCGCGCGCGGCGCGAAGTCGATGTGCTCCAGGTGGGTCGTGGCCAGCGAATAGCGATCGGCGAACTTCTCGATCTGCTTGGGAATCTTGTACAGCGCCGAGCCCAGCGCTTCGATGTCTTCGCGCTCGATCGGGGTCATGAAGCTGTCCACCAGCGCCTGGCTGATCTTGTCCGAGGCCGCGCGTTCGCGCAGGCGGGCCAGCTTGAAGGCGTCCAGCGCGGGCTGGCGATCGGCCTCGCGCAGCATGGAATGCAGCGCCTTGGCGGCGTCGGAAGCCGCGACGGCAGCCTCATCGAGCAGGGTGTAGAACTGTTTGCCGGAACCGAAAATGGTCTGCAGAGAGAACATTGAGAAACCTGTCAGCCGTCGCGGGAAGGACGGCACCAGACGGAATTATGACGGCTAGATGACCATCACGGGTATCCCCGACCTCTTTTGGGGCTCTGGAACCCCCAACCTGAACAGGCGGTTGCCACCCTGCCATGCCCCTTTGCTAAGATGCCAGCGCGCCTTCGGGCGCACCTTATGGACGACGACCCTTATCCCCCTGCGCCGCGCCGGACCCTGTTCCTGAGCGCCTGCCGCCATCGCCAGCACACGCCCTCCCTGCCACCAACCGGGGACGACGCCCGTGTTTGAAATGATCCTGATTGTCTTTGCGCTTGTTCTGCTGAACGGCTTCTTCGCCATGTCCGAGATGTCGGTCATGACCTCGCGCAAGAGCCGCCTGAAGCAGATGGCCGCCACCTCCAAACGGGCCGCCAAGGCGCTGGAGCTGTCGGAGAAGCCGGAGAGCTTCCTGTCCACCGTGCAGATCGGCATCACCGTGATCGGCGTGCTGACCGGCTATCTCGGCGGTGATGCGATCGGCGACGCGATCGCCGGCTGGCTGCAGGGCCTGATGCCCGGCTTTGCGTACGCGCGCGAGGTAGGCACCGCCCTGGCGGTCTCGCTGATCACCTTCATCACGCTGATCTTCGGTGAACTGGTGCCCAAGCGCCTGGCACTGACCCGCTCGGAAGCCATTGCCGGGCTGGTCGCGATGCCGATGAGCTGGCTGGCCAAGCTCGCCCTGCCCTTCGTCTGGCTGTTGTCCAAGACCACCCAGTTGGTGCTGCGCCTGTTCGGCCTTGGCAAGGACGAAGTCGCCTCGGTGACGGAAGAAGAGATCCGCATGCTGGTGGCCGAAAGCCACGAGGCCGGCGTGATCGACGCCCACGAGCGCGACATGATGAACCGCGTCATGCGTCTGGGCGACCGCACCGCCGACAGCCTGATGACCCCGCGCAACCGCATCGCCTGGCTGGATACCCAGGGCGGGCTGGAGCGCAATCTGGAAATCATGGCCGAGCACGAGTTTTCGCGGTACCCGGTGTACCGCGACAACGACATGGACGTGGTCGGCGTACTCGAACTGAAATCGCTGGCCACGCGCATGGCGCGCGGTGACAACGCGCTGTTCCAGACCCTGCGCGAACCGCTGTATGTCTCCGAATCGACCCACGCGATGAAGCTGTTGGAGATCTTCCGCGAGGAACAGCAGTCGATGGCGCTGGTGGTGGACGAGTACGGCGAGATCCAGGGCCTGGTGACCATCAGCGACCTGATGGGCGCCGTGGTCGGCCGCCTGCAGGCAGTGGAGAATGCCGACGAAGATGCGCTGGTGGTGACCCGTGAGGACGGCTCGTTGCTGGTGGACGGCTCGCTGCCGATCGAGGACCTGCGCGAGCTGATCGGCAGCAACGACCTGCCCGATGCCGAGGATGGCGACTACTACACGCTGGCCGGCATGTGCATCCACTACTTCGGCCGCATTCCGCATGCAGGCGAGTACTTCGACTGGGCCGGCTGGCGCTTCGAGGTGGTCGATCTGGACGGTGCGCGGGTGGACAAGCTGCTGCTGCGCACGCTGTCCGACGAGCAGGCCGATGAGCTCACCGCCTGAGGCTGGCCAGGGTCCGGGCGCTGATCGCCCGGCCTACCGCAATGAGGGCATCCGTACCCTCCTGGAGATGTTCGCCTCCGGCGATCCCGCCGAGCACATGCCGCTCGGCCAGATCCTCAGCAACCTGCAGCAGAGCGCGTTCGGCGTGTTCCTGTTCGTGGCGATCCTGCCCTCGTTCATCCCGATTCCAGGCCTTGGCGGCGCGGTCAGCGGTCCCCTGGTGATCCTGATCGGCCTGCAGATGCTGTTCTGCCTGCGCCGCCCCTGGCTGCCCGGTTTCATCGCCCGCCGCGGGCCCAGGCGCAGCACCATGCACCGTTTCCTGGACCGCATCGACCGCCCGCTGCGGCGGCTCGACCGAATGCTGTCGCCGCGCCTGCCGCAACTGCTGACACCGCTGCCGGCGCACGCCTTCAGCGGCCTTCTGCTGGTGCTGCTGGGGGTCCTACTGTCGTTGCCGATTCCGTTCACCAACTTCCTGTTCGGCTTCCAGCTGCTGCTGTTCTCGCTGGCGCTGCTGGAACGTGACGGCGCGCTGATGCTGTTCAACTGGATCGCGGCGTTGGTGGCGATCGCGTTCTTCGGTTTCAGTTCGGGGCAGCTGGTGGGTTACATCGTGGATCTGTTCCAGCGCTGGTTCTGAACCGGACTCCGCTGGAGCCGGCATCTGGCCGGCTGCCACGTTTCCAGTGTTGCCGGCCAGTGGCCGGCACTACCAACACCGGACCTCAGCCATCACCGTAGGTCGATGAATCCGTTGTCGGCCAACGCCGCCGGTTCATCCTGCACCGCCGACAGCACGAACGTCAGCGCCTTGCCCAGCAGCGTACCCGGACCATCCCAGTATTCGGCGCTGTCGGCGCGTACATGGATCAGGCGCAGGTTCGGGTCGTCCTTGCCGCCCGGGAAGAACAGCTTCATCGCCGGCGACCACAGCGCCTCGATCTTCGCGCGATCATCGACAACCCGCGCGCGCCCCGCCACAGACACATAGGTATTCTTCGATGGCGAGGCATAGGCCACGTTGACGCGCGGGTCGAGCGCGATCTCGGCCACCTTCGGGCTGTCGGCAGTGATGACGAACCAGAGGTCACCGTCAAAGGTGACCTGCTGGGTGGCCAGGGGCCGGCTGTAGAGCCGTCCGTCGACGCCGGTGGTAGTGAACATCGCCACCTCTACGTCCTTGATCAGTTCTGCCAGTTGGGCGATGTGTTCGGCGCGGGTGTCGGCCATGTGGGGGCTCCATTGGTGTGAGCCCCCATCAGACGCGGTTCGGCCGCAATGGGCCGTGACGCAATTGTTCAGCCCGCGTGGCGGGCGTGCCAGGCCTGCATCGCCAGTTCGAACGAGCGCAGGCGCGCGCGGTGGTCGTACAGGTTGGCGGTGAGCATCAGCTCGTCCGGCTTGTGCCGCTCGACGAACGCGGCGATGCCATCCGCCACCTGCTGCGGATCGCCCAGCACGGTGCAGGCCAGTGCCCGCTCCACGCCCAGTTTTTCGTGCGGCTCCCAGAAGGACTCGATGTCGTCGATGGGTGCCGGAATCTTGCCCGGTCGGCCGCGACGCAGGTTCACGAAACTCTGCTGCTGGCTGGTGAACAGACGGCGCGATTCGGCCTCGCTGTCGCTGGCGACAACGTTCAGGGCCAGCATCGCGTGCGGCTGCTTCAGCGTGGCCGAGGGGCGGAACTCGCGGCGGTATACCGCCAGGGCTTCGTCCATCACATCGGGCGCGAAGTGCGAGGCGAACGCATACGGCAGGCCCATCGAGGCCGCCATGCGCGCACCGAACAGGCTGGAACCGAGGATCCAGGTCGGCACCCGCAGGCCACCACCCGGAACGGCCTGCACCGCCTGCCCGGGCTGTACCGGCTCGAAGTAGTGCAGCAGCTCGCGCACGTCCTGCGGGAACTGGTCGGCGCTGTCGAAGTAGCGGCGCAATGCGCGCGCGGTGGGCTGATCGGTGCCCGGCGCACGGCCCAGGCCGAGGTCGATGCGGTCCGGATACAGCGAGGCCAGCGTGCCGAACTGCTCGGCCACCTGCAGCGGCGCATGGTTGGGCAGCATGATGCCGCCGGCACCGACGCGGATGCGCTGGGTGCCGCCCGCCACGTGGCCGATCAGCACGGCCGTGGCCGCGCTGGCGATGCCGGGCATGTTGTGGTGTTCGGCCAGCCAGTAGCGGCGGTAGCCCAGCGCATCGGCGTGCTGGGCCAGTTCCAGCATGTTGGCGAAGGCGGCGGTGGTGTCACTGCCCTCGCAGACCGGGGCCAGGTCAAGGATCGACAACGGGATCATCAGGTGTTTTTCCGTCACAGGATCCCCCATGCATGGGGTCGGCCAGCCGCCGCGGCCAGTGACGGTGGCGGGATGCTGATTCCCGTGGGATGGATTCAGCAGAACAGGGTCGACGGATTACGGGCCACGGACGGCGGACGGCGGACGGCGGACGGCGGACGGCGGACGGCGGTAGAGTCGACTGTTAGTCGACTGTTAGTCGACTGCTTTTGGACGGCGGCTGGACTGCTCCTGAACTGCTCTCGGCGGGAGACTGAAACCCCCGCGCTGCGCGCGATAGTCGACTAACAGTCGACTCTACCGGCGCCCCGTCAACCGTCGTCCCCGCCGGCCCGCATTTCCGTCAACCTGCGTCCCGGTCAACCTGCATACCGGTCAACCGACGTCCCGTCAGAACGCGCTGGGGCGCGGCTCGGCCAGCGGCTGGTCGACCATCGGCTTCAGCTCGGCATCCAGCGCCACGCGCTCATCGAACACAAAGCAGCGGCCTTCGTAGCCTTCGCCGCCCACCTCCTCGAAGTAGCCGAGGATGCCACCGTCCAGCTGCAGCACGTTGTCCATGCCGTCGTTGACCATCCACAGCGCAGCCTTCTCGCAGCGGATGCCGCCGGTGCAGAAACTGACCACGGTGCTGTCCTTCAGCGCTTCGCGGTGCGGTGCCAATGCCTCGGGCAGGTCGGTGAACTTGTGGATGGGCAGCACCAGCGCATCCTTGAAGGTGCCGTACTCCACCTCCTGCAGGTTGCGGGTATCGAGCATCACCACCGGCTTGCCGGCGTCGTCATGCCCCTGTCGCAGCCACCGCTGCACCGTGGCCGGATCGACCGCCGGCGCGCGCGGGTACTCCAACGGCTGGCCGTCATCGCGGCGGAAGCTGATGATCTCGTCCTTCACCTTGGCCTTCAGCCGCGCGAACGGCTGATGCTGACTGAGGCTGGTCTTGACCCGCATATCGGTGAAGCGCGCGTCGGCATGCAGCGCCGCATAGAAGCCCTCGACCGCCTCCGGCGCACCCGCCAGGAACAGGTTCAGTCCCTCGCCCGCCACCAGGATCGTGCCCCGCAGCTGCGCCGCCTCGGCGCGCGCCAGCAGCTGGTCGCACAGGGCCTGGGGAGCGTCGATGACGGCGAAATGATAGGCGGCGGTATTGGCGATCATCCCGCCATTTTAGCGCCTCCCGCCCGCACAGACAGATTCAGGGGTCAGTGCCCTCTGCGCAGCAGAGGGATCCGACCCCAAGCCCGGCAGACACCCGGAATCTGTCAGGGGTGGGGCGGTGTGGGCAGGCGGGGGACGGCAAAAGCTGCTCCTGCGTGCCTCGTAGAGCGCCTTGCTCGTGTGCGCTGTCCTGCGCACACGGCAAGACCGGGGTTGGGCGTCCTGCCCAACCCGCCCAGCGCATGCCCC
>NZ_JAOCLC010000123.1:0-6966 GCF_029845105.1 Stenotrophomonas sp. GD03654
CGCAGCTGAAGCTCTTGCGCTTGTCCACCAGGCGGCCCATCAGGCGGTCGCTCAGCGGCAGCGCATCACCATTGAGGCGCCAGTCGTAGATCACGCTGAAGGCCAGCACGCGGGCGACGTACTCGCGGGTTTCCTTGTAGCTGATGGTCTCGATCCACAGGTCCGGGTCAAAGCCCGGGCGCTGGCCCTGCCAGCGTGCTGTCGGGGTCGGGCCGGCGTTGTAGGCCGCGATGGTCACGTACGGCAGGCCGTCGTACTTGTTCATCAGCTGGCGCAGGTAGGCGGTACCGATGGCGATGTTGGTGTCTGGGTCGTACAGGCTGTCGGCGCCGCCGTAGCCGGTCAGGCCGATCGACTTGGCCACGCCGGCACCGGTGGCCGGCAGCACCTGCATCAGGCCCATGGCGTTGGCAGGCGAGCGCGCACGCGGGGTGAAGGTGCTCTCGGCGCGGATTTCCGCCGCCACCCAGGCCGGATCGATCGCGTTGCGAGCCGATTCGCGGCGGATGGTGGCGTCGTGGTGCAGCGGGAAGCGCAGGTCGTACAGGCGCTGCTCCTGCGGCTGCTTGCCGAGTGCGAACACGGCGCGGTCGAACCAACCGTTGTCCTGCGCGACGCGTACCGCGAGGCGGCGCTGGGTGTCATCGAAGCGCGACAGCGCGCTGTTCCATTCGGCCACGGCCCAGCCAGCGCGATCGATCTGGTACAGCGCCATCGCACGCTGGATGGCCGGATCGCGCGCGATCACCGCCTGCGCCTGCGCGCTGTCGTTCGGCTTCCAGGGGCACAGGGTATAGCCCTGCTGCAGCTTGTCGGCAGCCAGGAACCCGTGGAAGGTCGGTGCACGTGCCGCATCGCGGAACAGCGGCTGCGCCTGCTGGGCCTGGCCGGTCTTCTCCAGCATGCGGCCTTCGAAGTAGCGCCAGCGCGGGTCGCTGCGCTGCTTGCTGGCCATCTTGCGGATTGCGGTCAGCGCCGCCGGCCAGTCACCGCGCGACATCGCTTCGCGCACGCGCCATTCGTGCAGGCGTTCGTCATAGGCCGATTCCGGCACCGCGTTGAGGCGGCGTGCCGAATCGGGCAGGTAGGAAGCCACCGTCCACAGCGCGATCTGGTACAGCACCTGGCCCTGCTGCTCGGCACTCAGGCCCAGCGCCTGCGCGTACTGCGGCAGCTGCTGTTCGGTGGCGCCCGGGTCGGCCTTGGCCAGCTTGGCCAGGCCATCGGTGGCGATGCGCCGGCTGCGCTCGTTGCGCGGCCAGTTCAATGCGCTGGCATTGGGCTTGTCGACAAAGGCAGCGTAATTGTTGGCCAGCGCCAGGTCGGTGGCAGGCAAGCCACGTGCGGCGCTGCGCATCACGGCCGGCTGCTGGGCGTCGGCGGCGGCATCGATGCGTTCCCAGCGCAATGCGTCACTCAGTCCGCCCTGTGCCTGCAGCACGGCGAAAACGGCGTCACAGCCGTCTGGCAGCGACTTGCCGTTCTTGCGCCACAGGTCCTGCGCTTCACTTATCCACTGCGGATCGACCTTGCCGGTCACCTGCCGTGCGGTCAGCTGCGCACAGCGCAGGCCGGCGTTGTCGGTGGGAACCCAGTTGGCGAGCAGGGTGGGCCAGTCCTGGCGGCGTGCGACCGAGGGCAGCCACACACTGCGGAACGTGTTGGCCACGGCCTGGCCGTCATAGCGCTTGAGGAAGGCCTGCGCCTGCGCGGAATCGACGGTGTCGATGTTGCGTCGCAGGTTGGCGTATTCCAGCCAGCCATAGGCCGGATGGCGGCTGAGCGCAGCGGCCTGGCCGGGGTCGAACTGGCCGCGTTCGGCAGCTGCGATCGCGGCCTTCAGCTGCGCGTTCTGGGCGTCGAGGGACTGGGCATTGGCGCAGCCGATCAGCAGCGTGGTGGCCAAGGGCAGCAGGGACAGGGCAGTTGAAGTGCGTCGGGTCATGGCGCTGAGCATAGCGGGCGGTGGCTGAATTCAGTTTCGCATTGCGTGCACGCGATGGGTCGGCAACGGCAGCTGAATGCCACAGCGCTGGGCACTGCCTTGCAGGTCCGCAGGCACCGTAGTGTCGACCTTGGGCGAACGGCCCGGCTGCAGGGAGCGGCACATGGCGTTCAGTAGCGCAGGAAGAAGCGGCCCGCTGGCGGACATCAATGTCACGCCACTGGTGGATGTGATGCTGGTGCTGTTGATCATCTTCATCGTGACCGCACCGATCGTGGCCCGGCCGATTGCCGTGCAGTTGCCGCAGGCCACCGATCGCGTGGTCGACCGTCCCGAACCGCCACCGCCGATCGAGCTGCGCCTGGACGCTGCCAACCAGCTCAGCTGGAATGGCCAGCCGATGGCGATCGGCGAGCTGCAGGCGCGCCTGCAGGTACAGGCGGGCGAACATGCCGGCAACCTGCCGGAGCTGCGCATCGCCACCGATCCGTCAGCCGAGTACGAAGGCATGGCGCGGATCCTGGCTGCCGCCGAGGCCACCGGCATGGAGCGCATTGCGTTCGTGCGGTAGCGCTATCTAAACCGCCGCTCATGGGGAGATTGCGACATGAGCGGCGGATGAGGGTGTCAGTATTGCTGGCAGTAGACTGTGCGACCATCCCAACTGCACGAGATGCGGCTGCTGCTTCCGCGCTGGACGGGGACTCCATACATCTGTGCGGATCTGACCCAGTTGTCCAGGTCGCCATGCTGGCCGAAATAGTATTGTCCGGCGTACGAAGGGGCGGAGATCGGGTCGGCGATGGATTCGTCAGGAACCTTGTTGCCTGTGCTGTCGCGGCTTTCGCCCTTCTGATACTTGGCTTCGGCAACGTTGTCCGGTGTTACTCGATAAAGCGTCTTAGACCCATCACGCCATGTGATCATTATTGTTATGGATCCGCCACCTTTGAGGCCTGCCCAGTTCAGGGCCGCTTGTTGAATCGAGAGCGCAATGCTGTTCCAGGTTGGGCTTCCCGTATTGGCTCCTGCCAATTCTGTGGCTAGATACTGGCCAAGTCGGGTTCGCAGTGTGGCTGAGGAGACGATGTCAAAGGTATTGGAGGACTTGTAAGACTCGGGGAACCTCACTCCATTGGAGTTTCCGGGGTTGTCTGGATGCAGCACGACCACTGATCCGCCTCCTGCCATCGCGTGGGCCTCTTCAGGTGGCGCTCGAAAGGCTGACGTCGCATCCAGAATCCGTAGGAAGGCCATTTGAATCTGTGCGGGAACCGGTGTCGAAAGTGCGCGCCACTTTCTGATCTCGCGGTCATATTCAACTTCGAAGGCGCTCAGTCTGGCTCTCTCGAAGTCCATTACAACCGCCAACCCGGAGCCTGACAGCAGGGCTGCATCCTTTGGAGATGCACAGTTGTTGCATTCAATCAGGCCTCCTGCTCTCGATTCGCTTGCCGAGAACAGAAGCAATGCCGTGACAATCGCGACATGGATCATGACGGTGATTGTTTTCACAATTGTGCCTCATGAGAATGACTGGGGTTCTCAGTCTCACCTTTGTCGGCCCCTGAGATTCGTCTGACGGGCAATTTTCAAACTATTCCTAAATGTTGTCTGAGTTTGCTTCGTAGGATTCAAGCAAGTCGATGCATGTGGCTCTGTCATCAAGATGGCAGCAGCCGAAAGGGCAGCCATTGAGTGCCTCACGTTCGCACGGTGATCTCGGCGATCTGCAGTCCGTCACTGCAAGGCCCCCTCCCTACGGGTTACTCGCCATCTTGGTAAGTTCCAGCTCGAAAGCGATCTGATCGATACCATCAACCCGACGGCAGCGGCGATCATCATGCTGCCGATGACGCAGGCGCATTGTCGTTGGACGGGTCGTCAAGAGCACTGTCCAACTGCGCGAAAGCTGAGAGATCCATGTCGCAGCCGGCATCAAGGCTGCCTGCTGTGAACAGTACCGTCCGGTCTTTAGTTGCATTCATCTGTCGCAATCGGCCCGCATTTGCGTCAATTCCGCGTGAAAGAGTGTCGATCGTCACGCCGGGATTTTTACCACTTGTTTACAAAGGAGACGCTGCCGCCATGCAGGGGGGCGCGGCAGTCCATGTCCCGACATTCCTTTGGAGAGAGAGCGAATGAATCACCTGCACCACCGCCCGTTGGCGGCTGCCGTCGCGCTGTGCGTGATGACCCTGGCACCGTTGGGTGCCGCTGCACAATCCACCACCAACCTGGATGCGGTGGAAGTCACCGGTACCCGCATCAAGCGCGCTGAAGTCGAAGGCCAGGTGCCGATCCAGACGCTGACCCGCGGTGATATCGAACGCACCGGCCTGACCTCGATCGGCGAAGTCCTTCAGCAGCTCACCGGGTCCGGTTCCGCGCTCAACGCCAAGTTCAACTCGTCGGGCAACTTCGGCTTCCCGCCGGATGGCAGCGGTGTGGGCGCCGGCTCGGCGCAGGTGGACCTGCGCCATCTGGGGGCCAAGCGCGTGCTGGTGCTGGTCGATGGCATCCGCTGGGTCAATGAATCGTCGGCGTCCGGTGTGGGCTCGGCCACCGATCTCAATACCATTCCGCTGGCCATCGTCGAGCGCATCGAAGTGCTGGAAGATGGCGCGTCGTCGCTGTACGGCTCCGATGCCATTGCCGGTGTGGTCAACATCATCACCCGCCGCGATTTCGATGGCGGCCAGGTAACGCTGAACTACGGTGAATACAGCAAGGGCGACGGCACGCAGAAAGGCGTGGACCTGGCCTGGGGCAAGAGCGGTGACCGCTACAGTCTGTTCCTGGGTGCCAGCTGGACCAAGCAGGACCCGGTGTTCGCCAAGGACCGCGAGCAGTCGCGCTTCCCGATTCCAGGCACCGGCCTGGCCTTCGGCAGCGGCGGCATTCCACAGGGCCGTTTCATGTTCACCGACCCGAACACCGGTGCGGTGCAGAACATCGTGCCCAATACCGGCGTGAGCAATCCGCGCTACGACGGCAGCGCCGGCTGCAGCCGCACGGATGACTACCACTGCTTCACCACCGCCGACCGCTTCAACTTCGCCGAATACAACATGGTGCTGACGCCGTCGGAGCGCAAAGGCCTGTTCGGTCAGTTCCGCTTCGACATCACCGACAACGTGCAGTGGTACGTCAAGGCACTGGGCAACCGTCGTGAGTCGACCAACCAGGCCGGCCCGGAGCCGCTGTTCTTCGGCCCCGATGGCGCCACCGGCAATCTGCTGGCCGACAACATCGTGGTCTCGCGCCTGAATCCGTACAACCCGTTCGGCTTCGATCTGGTTTCCGGCGACAACATGAGCCTGATCGGTCGTCGCCCGGTGGAAGGCGGTGCGCGCGTGTTCAAGCAGAAAGTGGACACCACTTACTTCGCCACCGGCCTGGTCGGTGATTTCCATGCCGCCGACCGCAGCTGGTACTGGGACGTCAACGGCATGTACAGCAAGAACAAGGCCGAACAGACCAACTACGGCAGCTATGACATCTACAAGGTGAACATGGCGCTGGGCGATCCGTCCGTCTGTGCGGCCACGCCGGGCTGCGTGCCGCTGAACATCTTCGGCGGCGTCGGTTCGATCACCCCGGACATGCTGAAGTGGATCCAGCCGGTGGTGCGCGACCGCAGCCAGAACGAACTGAGCCTGTTCACCGCCAACCTGTCCAGCGAGCTGTTCTCGCTGCCGGCCGGTCCGGTATCCTTCGCCACCGGCTTCGAGTACCGCAAGTACAAGGGCTCCTACCAGCCCGATCCGCTGACGGTGATCGGCCACTACAACGGCGTGCCGTCGCAGCCGACCTCCGGTTCCTACGACGTCAACGAGGCCTACCTGGAGTTGAGCGTGCCGATCTTCGCCGATTCCTCGTTCGGCAAGAAACTTGACCTGAGCTTGGCCGGTCGTTATTCGGACTACTCCACCTTCGGTGGCGAGTTCACGCCCAAGTACGGCCTGCGCTGGCAGGTGACCGATGACTTCGTGCTGCGCACCACCTACGCCGAGGGCTTCCGCGCACCGTCGATCGGTGAACTGTACGGCTCGGCGGCGCGTGCCGACCTGCAGCTGTTCGACCCGTGCTCGGTGGGCCTGGGCGGCACGCCGCCGCGTGGCAGCGCGGCCAACTGTGCCACGCTGGGCGTGCCGGCCGGCTTCCAGCAGGCCAACTCGCAGATCTCGGTGACCACCGGCGGCAACCGCGAGCTGGAGCCGGAACGATCGCGCAGCTTCAGTGCCGGTTTCGTGTGGAGCCCGTGGTTCGGCAACAACGCCTCGTGGTCGGAGCGCTTCGATGTGGAGGTGACCTTCTACCGCCATGCCATCGACGGTGCGATCCAGGCGATCAACGCGCAGACCCAGCTGGACCTGTGCGTGGATACGCTGGACCCGATCTACTGCAATGGCATCACCCGTGCCAGCACCGGTGCGGTCAGCAGTTTCAACAACCGCCTGACCAACCTGGGGTCGATCAAGACCGATGGCTGGGACGTGGACCTGTTCTGGACCCTGCCGCAGACCTCCATCGGCCAGTTCAAGCTGGGTTGGAAAAACACCTTCGTCGGGCGTTACGAGGCCACCGGCGCGGCCGGGCAGAAGCAGCCGCAGAAGCCGGGTTTGGAAGTGGCTGACAGTTCGATTCCGGAATGGACCAGCAATGCCAGCATCGGCTGGACGTTGGACCGCTGGAGTGCCAACTGGACCGTACGGCACATCTCCGAGCTGACCGAAAACTGCGGCGATGCTGCTGCCTTCCCGGTGTGCAGCGACCAGGCCGCAGGCACCAACACACTGTCGGCCACCACCTTCCACGACATGCAGGTGGGCTACAAGATCGACTGGATGAAGGGGCTGCAGCTGACGGCCGGCCTGAACAACGTGTTCGACAAGGATCCGCCGATCTGCCTGTCGTGCTCGTTGAACGGCTACGACGCCTCGACCTACGACATCCCGCGTGGCCGCTACTGGTACCTGCGCGCGGACCTGCGCTTCTGATGTAACGGTGGCAGTGCC
>NZ_JAOCLC010000124.1:0-6820 GCF_029845105.1 Stenotrophomonas sp. GD03654
GCCGCGGCACCGGCCCGCCGAGGTCGATCAGCTTCTCGCGCAGCCACTGTGCATCGCTGGCCTCGGGATTGCGCTTCAGGTACTGCCCCAGGTCGTGGCGGGCACCGGCCAGATACTCAAGCTGCAGATAGGCCAGGCCGCGGTCGCGCAGCGCGTCGTCCTGCTCCGGGGCCAGCTTCAGCAGGCGGTCGGCACTGCGTGCAGCGCGGTCCCATTCGCCGGCCTCGGCGTAGACGCCGTGCAGGTTACGCAGCATGCGCATCAGGATCGCGCGCGCCGGCGCCGGGTCGAGGATCTGCGCCAGCACCTGGTCGTCGGGCATCTGCCCGCCCAAGTGTGATTTGGCCCGCTCGCGCAGTTCGTCCACGTCCAGCGGGCGGCCACCGTTGAACGGGTCCATCACCAGCACGCCGTCGTCCACCGGCAGACGCACCAGGAAGTGGCCGGGGAAGGACACGCCATCGAGCGGAATGCCCAGTCGGCGCGCGACTTCCATCTGCACCAGCGCCAGCGAGATCGGGTTGCCCAGTCGGCGTTCGAACACCTGGTTGAGATAGCTGTTGCGCGGGTCGTAGTACTCGTCGTGGTCGCCGCTGTAGCCCAGCTCGTCGAACAGGTGGCGGTTGATCGCCGCCATTTTCAGCGGGCTGTCGTCGATGCTGTCCACTTCCGAGCGGAGGTGCTCGACATGGCTCTGGATCAGCGCGTCATAGGTCGACGGCTGCAGATCGGGGTATTCATCGCGTGCGATCAGCAGCGCGGTCGGCAACAGTGGCAGCGCCTCGTCTTCGAGGTCGGCCAGTGCATCCCAGTCGGGGAGAGAGATCCGGTCCTGCATGACCACAGACTGGCGTCATTCGCAGGCGGTTTCAAGCGGTGCCGCGTGAAAAGAACATCGTCTTGGAACTGTCGTGTCGACCAAGGTCGACACCTACCAACAGCCGCCGGCCAACTGTCAGAGGTGGGGCGGTGTGGGCTTGCAGGACCGCAGGCGCCATGGATGGCGCCTACGAGCCCCCAAGGGTGAGGGCGCTTTGCTTGCGAAGCACTGCTTCGCAAGCGCCCGAACGCACAGCCGCCAGCGGCTGGGCCGGACCGCGGAGCGGGGTTTACGGCGTGTCCTGCAGGCCCACACCGCCCCGCCATCTCTCGGTAGCCAGCTTTTGCCTTTGATGTTGATTCGGCGGGTGCCGGGCGCAGCCCGGCCGTACCTTACTTTTCGATGCCCGGGCCGAACTTCAGCTCCGTCCCATCCTTCAGCTTGAGCTTCTCGGCCTGGCCAGCGTTGAGTTCCAGCACATAGCGCGCCGGGCCTCCGCTGGGGTAGGGCGGGCACATGTCGCCGGCAGAGCACGGCGGCACATCGCGCTGCTGGCTGACCAGCTTGCGCTGGCTGTCGAAGTACAGGATGTCCAGCGCGATCTTGGTGTTCTTCATCCAGTACGCCTGCATTTCTTCGCGGTCGTGGATGAACAGCATGCCGTGGTCGGCCGACATCTGGTCGCGGAACATCAGCCCGCGCGCGCGGGTTTCATCGTTGGTAGCCAGCTCGACCTGGTAGCGGGCGCCATCCAGCTCGACCCAATGGCGGGCCGCGTCGGTGGCGCAGCCGGTCAGGGCCAGCAGCGGAAGCATCAGCAGCGAACGCAACAGCGACATCGTCAGGATCCTTCGAAAGGGTCAGAGCACGACCGGCGGCTCGCCGCCGACGATCACCACATCGGCGCGACGGCGCGCGAACAGGCCGACGCAGACCACGCCCGGCAGCTGGTTGAGCTCGCGCTCCAGCTTTTCCGGATCGGTGATCTGCAGGTTGTGGATGTCCAGGATCTGGTTGCCGTTGTCGGTGACCACGCCTTCGCGCCAGGTCGGCTGGCCGCCGGTCATGTCGCGGATCTGGCGGGCGACCAGGCTGCGCGCCATCGGGATCACTTCCACCGGCAGCGGGAATTTGCCCAGCACCGGCACCTGCTTGCTCGGGTCGACGATGCAGATGAAGCGCTCGCTGGCCTCGGCGATGATCTTCTCGCGGGTCAGTGCGGCACCGCCGCCCTTGATCAGGCACTTGTTGGTGTCACACTCGTCGGCGCCGTCCACGTACAGCGACAGGTTGCCGCTGTGGTTCAGCTCGATCACCTCGATGCCGTGCTGCTTCAGGCGCGCGGTGCTCTGCTCGGAGCTGGATACGGCGCCCTTGATGCGGTGCTGGATGCGGGCCAGGGCATCGATGAAATAGGCCACGGTGGAACCGGTGCCGACACCGACGATCATGCCGTCTTCTACGTACTCGATGGCTTTCTCGGCGGCCAGGCGCTTGGCTTCGGACATGGGAGAACTCTCAGGCAGGGAATCAGGATTTCTTTTCCAGCGACAGCAGCAGCTTCCACTGCGCGGCCGTCACCGGGAACACCGACAGGCGGTTGCCCTTGGCAACCAGCGGGAAGCCTTCGCCGAGCTCATCAGCGTGCAGCTTGATCTCGTCCAGCGCGATCACCTGCTTGAGCTTGCGGTCGAAGGCCACGTCCACCAGCATCCAGCGCGGGTTCTCGCGCGTGCTCTTGGGGTCGTGGTAGTCGGATTTCGGATCGAACTGGGTGTCGTCCGGGTAGGCCGTGCTGGCCACCGTGGCCAGGCCAACGATGCCCGGCACCTTGGTATTGGAGTGGTAGAACAGGATGCCGTCGCCCACCTGCATGCCGTCGCGCATGAAGTTGCGCGCCTGGTAGTTGCGCACCCCGTTCCAGGGTTCGACCTTGACCTTGGCCAGGTCATCGATGGAGAAGGCGTCCGGTTCGGACTTCATCAGCCAGTAGCGCTTGCGGGCGGTCATGCGTTCACGGGGGCAGCGGAGGGGAACAGGGTGCCGTCTTCGGTGCAGATCGCATCCACCGGCACGTCCCACGACGCCACCGGCAAGGACTCGACCTGCTGCACCGCAAACGCAGCACCGACCAGCCAGGGCGGCGCCGGCCGATCGTGGCGGAAGGCGAAGCTGCGATCATACCAGCCGCCCCCCATGCCCAGCCGCCGGCACTGTGTGTCGAAACCCACCAGCGGGGTCACCACCAGCGCCATCTGCGCCGGTTCCAGGGTGTCTTCCACCGCCACGTCCGGTTCGGGAATGCCGTAGCGGTTGCTGGTCAGCGGCTGCCCCGGCCGCCACGGTGCGAAGCGCAGCACGTCGCCGGCCAGCACCGGCAGGCAGTAGGTGAGTCCTTCGGGCAGCTGTAGCTGCCAGCGATGCAGGGCGATTTCGCCATCCAGCGCCCAGTAGCCGGCCACGGCGCCTTCGCGCGGGGCGAACGGCAGGGCCAGCAGGGCATCGGCGAGGGATTCGGCGGCGGCGATGCGCTCAGCGGCGGGAAGGTCGCGGCGGCGTTGCCGCAGGTCGTGGCGCAGGGCCTGTCGCGGGTCGGTCATGGCAGCGTGCGGCAAGGATCAGCCGTCATTGTGCCGGAAAGAACAAGGGCGACGCCCGAAGACGCCGCCCTTGCTGGAATATTGCATTCTCCGCAATGTCGATGCATGCGAAACGACCTTGAACCCGGGGGCTCAAGTGGGAACGCTGGAGAACCATCGGGCTTCCCGCTACAAGGCGGACCTGCACTCCCGGCGCTGTCGCGCTCCCGGTGTCGTTCTTAAGGGACAAGGCGAATGTTTGCACATGCCGTCGAGTACCGCAGAGAACGCGTGGCCATTATAGCCAGCGTGCAGCATCTGGATAGGCCGTTCGTCGGCAACAGTCCGTGCCAATTCAGATATGAGAAAAGGGGACGGAGGGGATTAAGACGTTTCCAGCACGGAAGGGGCAAATGCGCCTTGATTCCCTCCGTCCCCTCTTCTATGGGGTGCCGTCGATCGCGCGGTCCAGGCGCCGGTTCAGGTCGGCCAGCGTCTGCTGCAGCGCCACCGCCTGGCGGGCGTTCTCGTCGCGCAGCAGCTGCAGTTCGTGGGCCAGGTTCAACGCAGCCAACACGGCGACGCGATCGACCGCGGCCATGCGGTTGCTGCCGCGGATCTCACGCATGCGCGCGTCCAGCAGGCGTGCAGCGGCCATCAGGCTGTCGCGTTCATCGCCGCCGACGCCCACGGTGTATTCACGATCGAGGATGCGGACACTGACCGGTTCGGCGCTCATGTGTGCTGCTCCAGGGATTTGAGCCGGCTGATCATCGCTTCCACCCGCGAGCGTGCCTGCTCATTCTTGGCCAGCAGCGTCGAACGCTCGGCCACCAGCTGTTCCTGCTGGTGGCGCAGGCTGCGGTTCTCCTCGGCCAGGCGCTGGTTGCGGTCAAGCAACGCTTCCACGCGGGCAGCGAAGTCCTGCAGCTGGGCAAGGGGATCGGCGGGTTCCATGCGGGCACGATAGGCAAGCCGGGTAAGGCCGGTCAAGCGTTGTCGCAGCAAGGCTGGACGGCTGCGGAGAGGATGCCGTCGGGTTGCTACACTACGGGGTCTCACGGGCGCGCGCGTGCGCGCCCCGGGTTTCCTTTCCGAACGAGCCGCACGATGACCGAACTTCCCTCCGTCGACGACGTTACCCGCGCCAGCCAGGAACTGGGCCTGGGCGCCACCGCTGCCGAGCTGCACGGCGCGCTGTGTGGCTGGCTGGCCGCCGGCGGCGCCCCCGGCAACGACTGGCCGGCGCGCGTGCTGGCCGACGACAACCTGCCGCCGGTGGCCGCCGACAGCGTGCTGGGGCAGCTGCTGCAGGCCACCATCAAGCAGCTGGAAGACCGCGACTTCGCCTTCGAGCTGCTGCTGACCGACACCGACGACGTGTCCGCGCAGGCCGATGCCATGTTCAGCTGGACCCGTTCCTTCCTGGGCGGCTTCGGTCTGGGCAGCGGTGGTAACCGGCCAGCCCTGTCCGAAGAGGGCGAGGAAGCGCTGACCGACATGGCCAGCCTGGCGCGTGCTTCCAGCGAGGACTTCGAGGCCGGTGGCGATGATGACGACGAAGCCCTGTCGGAGATCGAGGAATTCATCCGCGTGGCGGTGCTGCTGCTGCACGGTGACGTGGTGCTGGCCTCGCGCCACCGGCAGCGCCTGAACTGATGGACATCAAGCAGCGCACCGGCATCGCGGCCGGCGAATACAAGCGTCGCCGCCGCCAGCTGATGGACATGGCCGGCGAGGACGCGATTCTGGTGCTTCCGGCCGCGGCCGAGAAGGTGCGCAGCCTCGATACCCATTACCCGTTCCGGCAGGATTCGGATTTCCAGTACCTGAGCGGCTTCCCGGAGCCGGAAGCGGTGCTGGTGCTGATCCCGGGCCGCCGCCACGGCGAGGCCATCCTGTTCTGCCGCGAGCGCGATGCCGAACGCGAGGCCTGGGACGGCAGCCGTGCCGGCCAGGACGGTGCGGTAGCGCAGTTCGGCATGGACGATGCCTACCCGATCGACGATCTGGACGACATCCTGCCGGGCCTGCTGGAAGGCCGTTCGCGCGTCTACTACCACTTCGGCCGCGACGCGGATTTCGACCTGAAGCTGATCGGCTGGGTCAACCGTGTACGTTCGCAGGTGCGCCACGGTGCGCAGCCACCGCATGAGTTCCTTGAACTGGGGCACCTGCTGCACGAGCAGCGCCTGTTCAAGTCCGGCGCCGAAGTGGCGCTGATGCACCACGCCGCGCAGATCAGCGTGCGTGCGCATCTGGCGGCGATGAAGGCGGCCAGGGCGGGCATCCACGAGTACGAACTGCAGGCCGAGCTGGAGCGCGTGTTCCGTGCCAACGATGCCGTGCCGGCCTACTGCAGCATCGTCGGTGCTGGTCGCAACGGCTGCATCCTGCATTACCGCGACAACAACGCGCGTTCGCGCGATGGCGAACTGGTGTTGATCGATGCCGGTGCCGAATACCGCGGCTATGCCAGCGACATCACCCGCACCTTCCCGGTGAACGGCCGCTTCAGTGCCGAGCAGCGTGCGCTGCACGACCTCGTCGGCGATGCGCAGGCCGCTGCGTTGGCGCAGGCCAAGCCAGGCGTACCGTACGAGAGTGGCCACCTGGCCGCGGTGCAGACCCTGACCGAAGGCCTGCTGCGGCTGGGCCTGCTGAAGGGCACGCTGGAAAAGAACCTGTCCGAAGGCTTGTACCAGCGTTTCTACCGGCACAAGACCGGGCACTGGATCGGGCTGGACGTGCACGACGTGGGCGATTACCGCCTGGCAGGCGATTCGCGCCTGCTGGAGCCGGGCATGGCGTTCACCATCGAGCCGGGGCTGTACATCGGCGTGGACGATACGACGGTGGAACCACGCTGGCGCGGCATCGGCATCCGTACCGAGGATGATGTGCTGATCACCGACGACGGCCATCGCGTGCTGACCGAAGGCCTGGCGCGCAGTGCCGACGAGATCGAAGCGGTGATGGCGGGGTAAGGGGTGTTCTGCAGGGCTTGCAGCCCTGCACCTGCTTCAAGCCAGGGCAACAGCAACAGCGGGCATTCCGTGGGATGGCGGGGCACTGTGGGTTTGCGGGGACGCCGTGAATCCATCCCTGGAGGCTTGGTCGCCGCATCCATGCGGCTCACACCCCGCAAACCCACAGTACCCCGCCTTCGACAGGTTCACGGGGCTGTTGGTGGGTGCCGACCGTTGGTCGGCACATCTGTCAGATATCGAATGAATCATCCACGCATGGCGTGGATATACTGGCAACTGCGATTGTTGGGGCGGGCGGCTGTTGGTAGGTGTCGACCTTGGTCGACACAGAGCGAGCGCAGCGAGCGACCCGCTTCTGCTTTTCTTTATTTCTTTTCCGTGGTTGGACGCGGCAGGAAACTGTCAAAGGCCGGGCGGGGTGGGTTTGCAGG
>NZ_JAOCLC010000125.1:0-6595 GCF_029845105.1 Stenotrophomonas sp. GD03654
TGAGGGGGTGTGAGCGCCATGGATGGCGCCATCGAGCCCCCATGGATGGGTTTACGGCGTGTCCTGACCACCCACACCGCCCCGCCATCCCACGGAATGCCGCTCTTGATCTTGCTTCGGCTTCGGCCTCTGCAGGTGCAGGGCGCAGCCCTGCAATAAAACACCCCTTTACCTCAGCTGGCTGTCCTTGCTGCCACGCCGGTTGTACCCGGCATGCGCCTGGTCTTCGTCATCCCGCGCCTGCTGGCACGCAACGCACAGCCGCACACCAGGCACAGCCTGGCGCCGCGCCAACGGAATCGGCGCGCCGCATTCCTCACAGTGTTCCAGACCGGGCCCCTCGCGCAGCTGGCGCCGCGCGCGGGCGATCGCATCGTCGACGGTGGCGTCGATCTGGTCCTGGACCGCGCCGTCTCCCGCCCAACCGGTGGCCATAGCCATCCTCCGCAGGTGTGTCGCCTGATATGGGGACGATACACCCGCGCACAAAGGAGCAGACCGGTGTTGAACCGAGCCATGCCCGGCTGATCTTCAGCAATCTGAGCAGAACGTGGAGGGCTTCAACCAGGTAGATCGCGACTTAATCCCCTCCGTCCCCTTTTTGCTTACCAGACCAGGTCGTCCGGCACCTGGAACTGCGCGTAGTAGGCGTCGTCCTCGGCGTTGCCGGTGGAGATCTCGGCGGTCGAGCCCGGCTGGCCGTGGTCGACGATGATCGCTTCCGGCGCGCGTTCACGCACCTTCTCGGCGGCGACTCGCGGCAGCAGGGCGTAGCCCTCGCCATGGGCGACGATGACCAGCACACCCACCGACAGCGCCTTGCGCAGCTTGGGGTCGATCAGCAGGGTGCGGATCGCCGCGCCATCACTGAAGCGGTACTCGTCATCGCCCTTGTGGGGCACGGCATGGGCCGTGATGATCTGCTTCGCCTGCGCCTTCTGTTCAGCCAGCTTGGCCTGGGCGTTGCGCTCGGCGGCCAGCGCGCGGTCGCGCTCGACCTTCTCGGCGCGGGCCCGTTCAGCCTCGCGCTGCACGTCGGCCGAGGTCGATTCGGCCTTGCCCTGCCGGGCCTTGGCCTGCGCGCTCGCGGCAGCGCTGGCCTGCGACTTCTTGGCCAGGCCGGCCTTGAGCAATTGTTCCTGCAACGCGTTGGGCTTTGCCATGGTCGGTGCGTACCGCGTGTAATCTTGGATGCCCCATTCTACCGACGCCCCGCCGCCCCTGCATGGCAGTCCTGAAGTACCTCACCGGCTATCCCGAACCCCTGGTCGCCCAGGTCAGCGAACTGCTGGCGCAGGGCAAGCTCGGCCCCTGGCTGCAGCAGCGCTACCCCGACCCGCACGAGGTGCGCAGCGACCGTCAGCTGTACGACTACACGCAGGAGCTGAAGGACCGCTACCTGCGCAAGTCGGTGCCGCTCAACAAGGTCTGCTACGACAACACGCTGGAAGTGATCAAGCACGCCCTGGGCACCCATACCGCCATTTCCCGCGTGCACGGCGGCCGCCTCAAGGCCAGCCGCGAGATCCGCATCGCCACCGTGTTCCGCCAGGCACCGGCGGCCTTCCTGCGCATGATCGTGGTGCACGAACTGGCCCACCTGAAGGAAGCCGACCACAACAAGGCCTTCTACCAGCTGTGCCAGCACATGGAGCCGGATTACCTGCAGCTGGAGTTCGATACCCGCCTGTACCTGACCGAGCTGGCCAACCGCGGCCAGCGCTGACCGGCCGCAGCGGCTACACTGCGCGCCCCCTGCCTGACCTTTCCGCCATGGAACCGATCCGTCTCGACAAACGCCTGTCCGCCCTGCTCGGCATCCCGCGCGGCGAAGCGCGACGTTACATCGAAGGCGGCTGGGTCACGGTCAATGGCGAGGTGGTGGAACAGCCGCAGCGCCAGGTCGATGACAGCGCCGAGATTGTCGTGGCCGAGCAGGCCAGCGATGAAAAGGCCGAGCGGGTCAGCATGCTGCTGCACAAGCCGGCCGGCGTTGCCGCCGAGACCCTGTGTGCGCTGGTCAGCAGTGACAGCCGCAGCGAACTCGATGCCAGCGACATCCGCCCGCTGCAGCGGCATTTCCACGGCCTGCAGCTGGCCGCATCGCTGCCTGCGGCCGATAGCGGGCTGGTCGTGGTCAGCCAGGATCCGGCCACGTTGGCGCATCTGCAGCGCAATCTGGGCCGCACTGAGCAGGAATACCTGATCGAAGTGGCCGAGGGCGGCCCAGAGCGCGGGCCTTGGTTGATGGCGCGCTTGCAGCAGGAGGCCGGCGGCGGCAAGGTCAGCTGGCAGAGCGAACAGCGGCTGCGGTTCGCCGGCAAGGGGCTCACCGCCAAGGGCCTGCGTGCAGCGGTGACAACCGCCGGGCTGCAGGTGACAGCGGTGCGCCGTCTGCGCATTGGCCGCGTGGCGCTGGGGCCGCTGCCGCCGGGCCAGTGGCGCTACCTGGGCAGCGACGAGCGGTTCTGAGGCCCATCCACGCAGGGTGTGATATTGCCTGGAGCAGCCATCCACGCATGTGTGGATCTACTGCAATGGGTCGGCTGGCTTTCATCCGCGCATGGCGTGGATCTACCATCGGGGCATGAGCCTGCCCAAGCCCCTGTGGCGACGCCTGCTGCGCATCGCTGCAATCCTCCTCGCCGCGCTGTTGCTGCTGGTCCTGTCCGGGCTGCTGCTGGCCGACCATCTCACGCCACAGGCGCAGGGCGCGCCCTCGCAGGTACTGCCACTGCAGCCGGCGCAGACCCGTATCGACCAGGAAATCGTGCCGCTGCAGGACGCCCACCCCGGGCAGTCCGGCGTGGCGTTCCTCAGTGATGGCATGGATGCCTTCGCCGCACGCGCGATGATCACCACGCACGCAGGCCGCAGCCTGGACCTGCAGTACTACATCTGGCACGACGACCTGATCGGCCACCTGATGGCCAAGGCGCTGTATGACGCCGCCGAGCGCGGCGTGCGCGTGCGCATCCTGCTCGATGACATGAATGCCAAGGACAAGGACGCGCTGATGATGGCGCTAGATGCGCATCCGAACATCGAGATCCGCTTGTACAACCCCTTCCGCAACCGCACTGGCATCCTGCGCATGGTGGAGATGGTGCAACGCTTCTTCAGCGTGAACCATCGCATGCACAACAAGAGCTGGATTGCCGACGGCCGGGTCGCGATCGTCGGTGGCCGCAACATCGGCGAGGAGTACTTCAGCGCACGCAACGATGTGAATTTCCAGGACCTGGATCTGCTGGTCGCCGGCCCCGCCGTGGAGCAGGCCAACCGTATCTTCGACGACTACTGGAACAGCAAAGCTGCCATTCCGGTATCGGCGCTTGCCTTCCATACCGATGCGCAGCTGCGCCTGCTGGTCCGCGAATCGGATCATGAGGCGCAGCGGGACGTGGCCCGGCCCTACCTTGCGCGCGTGGCCGAATCGCGCAAGCGGCAGCGACCGAGCCCCGAGCCGCTGCACTGGAGCGGTGCAGTTCGCATCGTGTCAGACCCGCCGATGAAGCACCGCAATGACGATCGCGCTGCCTGGCTGGTGTCGACCCTCATCAGCGAGCTGCAGGCCGCCAGGCACAAGGCCCTGTTGATCTCGCCCTACTTCGTTCCCGGCAACGAGGGCCTGGATGGCTTTTCGGCCATGGCCGGGCGGGGCGTGCAGGTCGGCGTGGTCACCAACTCACTGGCCGCCAATGACGTCGCCGCCGTACACGGTGGCTACATGGGCTACCGCGTGCCGTTGCTCGAAGCCGGCGTCCACCTTTACGAACTGAAGGCACAAGGGCAGTCCGGCGATGCCGGCGTGTTCGGCAGCAGCGGCGCGAGTCTGCATACCAAGGCGTTCCTGGTCGACGACTGCCGCGGTTTTGTTGGTTCGTTCAACCTCGACCCGCGCTCGGCCTATCTGAACACCGAGATGGGCGTGCTGTTCGACGATCCGGTGCTGGGCGCACAGCTGCGGGACGAGTACCTGCGCTTGGCTGATCCCAGGCACAGCTGGTGGCTGGCGCTGGACGATCGTCGTCGGTTGCGCTGGCTGGAGCGCGAGCCACCACCGCACTGGGTGGAGGCCGAGCCGGGGGCAACGGCGCGCAAGCGCTGGATGTCGCGAGTGATCAGCTGGCTGCCGGTGGAATCGCAACTGTAGCGCTCAGGTCGCTGGATTGGCCTCGTCCTGTCCGGCCTCATCCAGCGTTTCCACGCTGCGCCCATGAAGGCGCCGCCAGATCCAGCGCAATGCATGCGGCGGTGCCGCAGGCAACTGCTCCAGCAGGGCCAGCATGCGGCTCTGGCTGGCATGCCCATGCCGGCACAACAGGCTGGCCGCTGCGGCCGCGCTGGCCAGGCGCAGGCTGTCGGTCAGCGGGCCCTCGGCCTCCGGCAACAGCGCCTGGTGCACCGGCTCGGGCAGCTCCCAGGCAGCCGCCACCCGTTGCGCCAGTGGCAACGACCACTGCTGAAGCAGCTGCAGGGCCAGCGCCGGCTCCACGGTTTCACCGCGTGCCTGGGCTTCCTGCAGCAGCTGGCGCATCACCAGCGCAGACCCCAGGCCCTGCACCAGGCCCAGCCACTGCGCGGCGAAGGCATCACCGAAGGTGACCGTGCGTGCGTGGTCTGCAGCCGCGCGCGAGGCCAGCAGTGCGTGCTCCCAGATGATCGTGCTGAACTGCGGAAACACCTCGCACTGCACCTGCATCACCGGCTGCACCAGCACCGCGCTGATGATCTGGCGCACCCCCTCGGTGCCGACGAGGGTCACCGCACGCTGCAGGCTTTCCACCGGGCGCTCGTGCACCTTGTACGCCGGGCTGTTGGCGATGCGCAGCAGGTTGCCGGTCAGCACCGGGTCCTGGCCGATGATCGCGGCCATCACCCGCGCGGAGGCGGCATCGTCGTTGACGGTCTGGATCAACTGCGGCAGCAGTTGCGGGCGACGCGGCAGCTGCCGGGTGGCCCAGTCGCGGTCCTGCAGCGCACGTGCCACCGCTTCCCCCAACGCCGGATCCTGTACCGGCGTCGGCTCACCGGCCAGTCTTGGGTACAGCGCCAACGCGTGCAGGCCGCGTTGCAGATGTGCAGCGATCTCCGCAGACGGCAGAGCTTCACCCTGCAGGCTCGCAGCCGCTGCCGCCACTGCCTGTCGCGATACAGCCGCCAAGCGGGACGGCGCGGCCCCGGTCGAGCGCGCCAGCCAGCCGCGCAGCGATCGCCACCAGGCCGCCGTCATCGCCGCCCGCCCTGTCGTTGTGGTGCCCGTGCCGTCACTGACTGCCCTGCCTCTTCACACGAATCCGGCCACCCGCCGTCGTCGCAGCATCGGCCGCACTTTCATCTTCTTTAACCGGAAGGCCGCCGATGTCGACGGCAGCGGCCGGGGGAATGGACTAGAATGGCGCCGCGCGACCCGTCCCCCTGCACCGACGACGTCGCTTTTTTTGTTTTTGGGACCCTACCGTTCACTGGCCGTTCGCTGCAGTTCGCCGCTGTTCGCGCCATCGGAGACGCCATGCTATTCGAAACCCTCGCCACCACCGGCCACGAACAGGTGGTGTTCTGCCACAACCACGATGCCGGCCTGCAGGCGATCATCGCCATCCACAACACCACCCTGGGCCCGGCCCTGGGCGGCGTGCGCATGCGCCCCTATGCCAGCACCGACGAAGCGCTGGCCGACGTGCTGCGGCTGAGCCGGACGATGACCTACAAGAATGCGCTGGCCGGCCTCAACGTGGGCGGCGGCAAGGCGGTGATCATCGGCGACCCGAAGGTGGACAAGACCGAGGTGCTGTTCCGCGCCTTCGGCCGTTATGTCGACTCGCTGGGTGGGCGCTACATCACCGCCGAAGACGTGGGCACCGACGTCAACGACATGGAAAACATCTACCTGGAGAGCCAGTTCGTGACCGGCGTGCACCAGGTCCATGGCGGCTCCGGCGATCCCGCCCCGTTCACCGCCTACGGTGCGCTGCAGGCACTGATGGCATCGATGCGCTTCAAGTTCGGCCATGAGGAAGTGGGCAAGACCAGCATCGCCGTGCAGGGCCTGGGCCACATCGGCATGGAACTGGTGAAGCTGCTGCGCGACCGCGGCGCCAAGCTCTACGTCACCGACCTGGACAGCGCGCTGGTTGATCGCGCGGTCAGCGATTTCGGCGCCGAAGCGGTCAAGCCGGACGAGATCCACGAGGTAAACGCCGACGTGTTCGCGCCGTGCGCGCTGGAAGGTGCGATCAACGCCGACACCCTGCCGCGGATCAAGGCGAAGATCATCTGTGGCACCGCCAACAACCAGCTGTCGAGCCTGGAGATCGGCGACGAACTGCATGCGCGCGGCATCCTGTATGCGCCGGACTATGCGGTCAACGCCGGTGGCGTGATGAACGTGTCGCTGGAGATCGATGGCTACAACCGCGAACGCGCGATGCGCCTGATCCGCAGCATCTACCACAACCTCACCCGCATCTTCGAACTGTCGCAGCGCGAGAACATCGCACCGCAGCGTGCCGCCGACCGCATCGCCGAAAGCCGCATCCTGTCGATCGGCAAGCTGAAGATGCCGCTGGGCCGCAGCACCCCGCGCCTGGGC
>NZ_JAOCLC010000126.1:0-6584 GCF_029845105.1 Stenotrophomonas sp. GD03654
CCGGACCCACCCCGCCTTCGACAGAGTTCCGCGATCTGCCGGAATGGCATGGCCTGCTCTTGGTGGGTGTCGACCTTGGTCGACACGTAGATCCACGCCATGCGTGGATGCTGTTCGTTCAATTGTCGAAATATTCGATTTCGACGGAGATTCATCCACGCATGGCGTGGATCTACCAGACACCGGAAATCTGTCAAAGGTGGGGCGGTGTCGGATTGCGGCGTCCCCACAATCCGACGCCGCCCCGCCAACCAAACAGAAACCCAGAGCCGACGCTCCGGCCGTTGTCGTTGCAGTTGCTTCTGCGGGTGCCGGGCTGCAAGCCCGGCACCCACACCCAACCCTCAACAGCAGCGACCACCGTTGCGTCCGCCGTAGCGCGCTTCCTGGCGCTCGCGGAAGAACGTCTTGTAGTCCATCGGCTCCTGGTCCGGATGCTTTTCCAGCATGTGCCGGACGTAGTTGTCGTAATCAGGAATGCCACAGCACAGTCGTGCGGTCTGCACCAGGCGCCGCCAGATGCGGCGGTGCGCCTGGTACTGGCCAGCGGGAACCAGTTGCGTGCTCATCACAGATCCACCATTTCATGCGGCTTCAGTGCCACGTACGGGGTTTCGCGGTCAGTGCGCTGCGGATTGCGGCGGGCCGCCAGGATGGTCTTGATCGAATAAACCAGCACTGCGCCCACCACCAGCAGGAACAGCGCGGTCAAACCGGTGTTGACGTAGGCGTTGACCACGATCTGCTTCATCTGCGCCACCGACTTGGCCGGTGCGGTGATCGTGTCGCTGGCGAGCGCGGCCTGGAACTTGTGTGCCTGGGCCAGGAAGCCCTGCGCCGGGTTGCTGTCGAAAATCTTGATGAAGCCGGCGTAGGTGGTGCAGATCAGCAGCCACACGGCCGGTACTGCGGTCACCCACGCATAGCGGTCACGCTTCATCTTGAACAGCACCACCGTGCCCAGCATCAGCGCGATACCCGCCAGCATCTGGTTGGAGATGCCGAACAGCGGCCACAGCGTCTGGATGCCACCGAACGGATCGACCACGCCGGTGTAGAGCAGGTAGCCCCACAGCGCCACGCAGCCGGCGGTACCGATGATGTTGGCGGTCCACGATTCGGTCTTCTTCAGGGCCGGCACGAAGTTGCCCAGCAGGTCCTGCAGCATGAAGCGACCGGCACGGGTGCCAGCGTCGACTGCCGTGAGGATGAACAATGCTTCGAACAGGATCGCGAAGTGGTACCAGAACGCCATCATCGCGTCGCTGCCACTGGGAATCGCTTCGTGCAGGATCTGCGCGATGCCCACCGCCAGTGTTGGCGCGCCACCTGCACGATGCAGGATGGTGGGTTCACCGATGGCCGCCGCAGTCGCGGTCAGCTGTTCAGGCGTGATGGTGAAGCCCCAGGTGTTGGTGATGTAGTGCGCGGCCGACGCGGCGTCGGCGCCGATCACCGCCGCCGGGCTGTTCATCGCGAAGTAGATGCCCGGATCGATGATCGAGGCCGCCACCAGTGCCATCACCGCCACGAACGATTCCATCAGCATGCCGCCGTAGCCGATGTAACGCATGTGCGCTTCATTGGCCAGCAGCTTCGGAGTGGTGCCGGAGGAAATCAGTGCATGGAAACCGGAGACCGCGCCGCAGGCGATGGTGATGAACAGGAACGGGAACATGCCGCCCTTCCACACCGGGCCGTCACCGCTGGCGGCGAACTGGGTCAACGCCGGCATCTTCAGTTCCGGCATCACCACCAGGATGCCGATGGCCAGCGCGATGATGGTGCCGATCTTGAGGAAGGTCGACAGGTAGTCACGCGGGGCCAGCAGCAGCCACACCGGCAGCACCGACGCGACGAAGCCGTAGCCGATCAGCATCCAGGTGATCTGGGTGCCGGTGAAGGTGAACGCCGGGCCCCAGACCGGATCGGCGGCGACCTTGCCGCCGTACCAGATCGCGGCCAGCAGCAGGATCAGGCCAACCACCGAGATTTCGCCGATCTTGCCGGGGCGGATGTAGCGCATGTACACGCCCATCAGGATTGCGATGGGCATCGTCGCGATCACGGTGAACATGCCCCACGGGCTTTCGGCCAGCGCCTTGACCACCACCATCGCCAGCACCGCCAGGATGATGATCATGATCAGGAACGCACCGAACAGCGCGATGGTACCGGGCACCTGGCCCATTTCCTCGCGGACGAGGTCACCCAGTGAGCGGCCGTTGCGACGGCTGGACAGGAACAGGACCATGAAGTCCTGCACCGCACCGGCCAGCACCACGCCCACCACCAGCCACAACAGGCCGGGCAGGTAGCCCATCTGCGCGGCCAGTACCGGACCGACCAGCGGGCCGGCGCCGGCGATGGCGGCGAAGTGATGGCCGAACAGCACGTGCTTGTTGGTGGGCACGTAGTCCAGGCCATCGTTGTTGATCACTGCCGGGGTGGCCCGGGTCGGATCCAGCTGCATCACCTTGTTGGCGATGAACAGGCTGTAGAAGCGATAGGCCACCAGGTACAGCGAAACTGCGGCGACGACGATCCACAGGGCATTGATGTGTTCGCCGCGGCGCAGGGCCACGGTGCCCAGACAGAAGGCGCCGAGCAGGGCGAGTACCGCCCAGCCTATTTTGGAAAACCCTTTCATGAGGTGCTCTCTCCCGGAAAGACAGTCAAAGAGTCCCGCGTGCCCTCGGCAGGGTCAATTGGCACAGGACGAATCAGCGGTAGTACTTTGGTCGTACGCAGGGCGTGCTGACGTGCAGCGAACATCAGGGATGGAACAATCGGTTGCGGCGCCGTCCATTGGCGTGCGGCCATGTGGCGTCCATCTTCAGTGGCATCCATCCAACAGGAGTCGCCATGAGCTTTCCCGAACCGGTCCGCGTACTGCGCACCATCCGTGGCATGCCCACCTCCGACGGTGCCGGCGTGCGCCTGACCCGTGTCATCGGCGGCCCGACGCTGCCGGACCTGGATCCGTTCCTGCTGCTTGATGAGTTCGGTACCGACCGTGCCGAAGACTACATCGCAGGCTTTCCCGAGCATCCGCACCGTGGTTTCGAGACCGTCACCTACATGCTCGACGGGCGCATGCGGCATCGCGACAACCATGGCAACGAAGGCCTGCTGACCCCGGGCAGCGTTCAGTGGATGACCGCTGGCCGTGGCCTGGTGCATTCGGAGATGCCCGAACAGGAAAGCGGGCAGATGCGCGGTTTCCAGCTGTGGGTGAATCTGCCGGCGAAGGAGAAGATGACCGATCCGAAGTACCAGGAGTTCGCGCCGGAGCGCATCCCCGTGGTGCAGCCGGAACCTGGCGTGGAAGTGAAGGTGATCGCCGGCAGCGTGGACGGTACCCATGGGCCGATCGTGCAGCCGGCCACCGAGCCGCTCTACCTGGACATCACGTTGGCGCCGGATCGCGCTTGGACCTATGCGCTGCCGGAAGGGCACAACGCGTTTGCCTATGTGTTCGAAGGTGCGGTGACGGTAGGTGAGCAGGACGCTGCGCGTGACGTGGCACGCCAGGAGCTGGCGGTGCTGGGCGGCGGAGAACAGCTGCACCTCTCGGCCGGCAGCGAAGGCGCGCGGTTGATCCTGGTGGCCGGCCGTCCGCTGCGCGAGCCGGTGATGCGGCATGGTCCGTTCGTGATGAACACGCGGCAGGAACTGATGCAGGCCTTCGTCGATTTCCAGGAAGGCAAGTTCTGAGGTAGTTCCGGCCGCTGGCCGGCAGCAGCCTCGGATAATGGCTGATCGAGGTGCCGGCCAGCGGTCGGCACCCCCCTGTAAGCGGGCCGTATTGTGGGGATGCTGCCAGGCAGTCATCCCCGTCATGCTCAGCGCCCGGCTGCCACGGCCGACGGGGTCAGGCTCATGCCCTGCGCCAGCTGCTGCAGCGAGCCCAGTTCCTGCGGGCTGTCCGGATACAGCGAAATCTGCGCGTAACGCCCTTTGTCGAGCTTGACCACGCTGATCCGGCGTTCGGCATAGCCCGGCGGCTGCTGGCCACCAAGGTCGGGCTGGTACCAGTAGAGTGATTCACCGCCGAAGCTGCCCTTTTCCTGGCGCAGCGAGCGGTTCAACGGAATGGACGGGTCACGTGCGCTGAGCATCAGGCTCAGTACCTCACGGCCATCTCCGGTACTGGCGCGACAGATCAGAAAGTCCGTCTGCACCACTTGCTGCCATTGCAGGCCACTGCTGGCCGGCAGCGAAGGACATTCGGTGGGAGCCTGTGCAGCCGCGGCCTGGGCCACGACGAACAGCAGGCTCGACAACACTACAGGCGCGAACTTCATGCATCCCCCAAGGTGGTGTGTCGTTTGGCGCCGCCGGATGGGCGGGCGGCGTTGGCATCCCATCCCCGGATGCCACCCCGGCCGGCATGTGCACGGACGGTCAACTCAACCTTAACGGAACGTGAGCGATCGCACAAATTGCGGTTACAAGCGTAACCATTGCGGCCGATGGTCGGCCGCAAGGGTCCGCACCGGCCTCAGCGGTCGTTGCCGATCCATTTGTAGATGATGCCGCCGATCGCACCGCCCAGCAGCGGGGCGACCCAGAACAGCCACAGCTGGCTGACCGCGCCGCTGCCGGCGAAGAACGCGACGGCGGTGGAGCGGGCCGGGTTCACCGAGGTGTTGGTGACCGGGATGCTGATCAGGTGGATCAGGGTCAGCGACAGGCCGATCGCCAGTGGCGCGAAGCCGGCCGGTGCCTTGCCGTGGGTGGCGCCCATGATCACGATCAGGAACACCGCCGTCAGCACCACTTCGCACAGGAAGGCGGCCGCCACGCTGTAGCCGCCAGGAGACAGCGCGCCATAGCCGTTGCTGGCGAACGCACCGGCCTGACTGCCATCGATGGCGAAGCCACTGGCGCCGGAGGCGATCTGCAGCAGAATGAAGCCGGCCAGCAGGCCGCCGGCGACCTGGGCGATGATGTACGGGATCAGGTCCTTGGTCGGAAAACGGCCGCCGGCCCACAGGCCGACACTGACCGCCGGGTTGAAGTGCGCGCCGGAGATATGGCCGAACGCATAGGCGCCGGTCACCACGGTCAGGCCGAAGGCCAGCGCCACGCCGAGGAAACCGATACCCAGCGGATTGCCGTCACCTCCGAACTTGGCGGCCAGCACCGCACTGCCACAGCCACCCAGAACCAGCCAGAACGTGCCGAGGAACTCGGCCGACAAGCGTTTACCCATGCTCATGTGTTGCACTCCTTCGACGGTCTAAAGTGTGATTTATGTCACATTTCAGTGATCAGCGGGTGACTGTAGTGTCAACGCCGGGTGCAGGGATACACCTTCGGATGTGTGCAACACGCGATGTTCAATACTGCGGCAGCGGGATGAACTCCTTGTCGTCGCCGGGGATGGTGCCGAAGCGGCCGGCTTCCCAATCGTGCTTGGCCTGCTCGATGCGCTCCTTCGAGCTGGAGACGAAGTTCCACCACAGATGACGCGGGCCATCCAGCGGCTCGCCGCCGAACAGCATCGCCTTCACCGGCGTCTTCGCACGCAGGCGACCTGTCGCACCGGCTTCGGGGATCACCAGATGCTGGGCGGGAATATCCACGCCATCCAGCTGCGCCTCTCCTTCGAGGATGTACAGCGCGCGCTCGCGGTGGCCATTGTCGATATCGATCTCCGCATCCGGGTCGAGGTCGATCGCTACGTTGAGGGTGTCGGCGAACACCTTCACCGGCGATTCCTCGCCATAGGCGCGGCCGGCGATCACCCGCAGCCAGACACCATTGCGGCGCTGCTCGGGCAGGGTGGCCGCGGCATGGTGGTAGAACGCCGGCTCGATTTCCTCATGCGACTTCGGCAGTGCCACCCAGGTCTGCATGCCATGGATCGGGTTGTCGTGATCGCGGTCCGGTTGCGGCGTGCGCTCGGAATGGGCGATGCCACGGCCGGCGGTCATCCAGTTGACGTCACCGGGGCGGATCACCTGGTCCGAGCCCAGCGTGTCGCGATGGCCGATGGCGCCCGACCACAGGTAGGTGACCGTCGCCAGGCCGATATGCGGATGCGGGCGCACGTCGATGGCGGTGCCGGGGTGCATGAGTGCCGGGCCCATCTGGTCGACGAACACGAATGAGCCGATGCTGCGCGCCTGCAGGGTGGGGACGGCGCGACGGACTTCGAGGCCGCCGATGTCGTGTACGCGCGGGGCGATGATGGTGGTCATGCGGGCGTTCTCGCTGGCAGGGATCAGGTGGTCAGCATCGCACGCAGCTGTGACGGGGACATGCCCCGTATGGGTAACAGGTTGTTCCAGCCAACGGCGCAGCCCCTCGTGGCTGTGGGGTTGGTCGCTGAAGGCGGAAGCAAGATCAAAAGCCGCGCTTGGTCGGGCGGGTGGGTTGCGCAGGACACGCCGTAAACCCATCCATGGGGGCTCGATGGCGCCATCCATGGCGCCAACGGTCCTGCCTGCCCACACCGCCCCACCCCTGACAGTTTCCCGGTGACGGTGGGTGAACTGCGATGGCTGGTAGATGCCCACCTTTGTCGACACGCGTGGTCCACGCTCGCGTGGATGCGAGCGAAGCGACCGGCGTTT
>NZ_JAOCLC010000127.1:0-6294 GCF_029845105.1 Stenotrophomonas sp. GD03654
CCCGGCACTGGGCCGGGGTTTTTCGATTCACTTGAACAGCGTGTCCGGGTATTCCGGTTTCTGTTCCCGCGCCAGCAATGCACGCAGGCCTTCTTCCGGCGTCTGCTCGCCGTGCAGCACGGCACGCACGCGGTCAGAGATCGGCAGGTCGATGCCATGACGGCGCGCCTGTCGCATCACTTCGTCGGCGGTCTGCACCGACTCGACCACCTGGCCGATTTCGCGCACGGCATCCTGCAGCGTCTGGCCACGGCCCAGGGCCAGGCCCAGGCGGCGGTTGCGCGACAGGTCGCCAGTGCAGGTCAGCACCAGATCGCCCAGGCCGGCCAGGCCCATCAGCGTTTCCGGCTTGGCGCCGATCGCAGCGGCCAGGCGCAGCATCTCGTTCAGACCACGGGTGATCAGGCCGGCACGGGCGTTCAGGCCCAGCTGCATGCCATCGGCCACGCCGGTGGCCACGGCCAGCACGTTCTTCATCGCACCGCCCAGCTCGGCACCGACCATGTCGTCGCCGGTGTAGGCACGGAACGCCGGGCCGTGCATCGCCTCGGCCACCGTCTGCGCGAACTCGGGCACGTCGCCGTGCACGGTGATCGCCGTCGGCAGGCCCTGGGTCACTTCCTTGGCGAACGACGGCCCGGTGACAACGGCCAGCGGCACGTCCTCGCCCAGCACTTCGCGCGCCACTTCATGCAGGAAGCGGCCCGAACCGGGTTCGAAGCCCTTGGTGGCCCAGGCCACGCCGGCACCGGCCGGACGCAGCGGCGCCAGCGCACGCACGGTTTCACCGAAGGCATGCGACGGGGTCACCACCAGGATCCAGGCCGCGCCCTCCACCGCCGACGCCAGGTCGGTCGTGGCACGCAGGCTGTCCGGCAGCGGGATGCCCGGCAGGTAACGCGGGTTCTCGTGGCGCTGGTCGATGGCGTCGACCACGGCAGCATCGCGCCCCCACAGCACGGTCGGGTGACCGTGCCGCGCGAGCAGGCTGGCCAGCGCGGTTCCCCAGGAACCGGCGCCCAGCACGGCGATCTTGTCAGCGGGAGTGCTCATCCGTGACGTCGCGGCAGGAATCAGGCGTTGCCAGCCGGCTCGGAGTCAGCCAGCGACGGTGCGTCGCCCTGCTCCTGGCGCTGGCGCAGGGTTTCTGCGTACAGGCCTTCGAAGTTGATCGGCTGCAGGAAGAACGGCGGGAAGCCGCCGGCCTGGATCAGGTCGCTGATCAGCTGGCGCACGTACGGGAACAGGATGTTCGGGCACTGGGTGCCGAGCAGCACGTCGATCGACTGCGGGTCCAGGCCGACCAGGCCGAACACGCCGGCCTGCTTCACTTCGGCCACATAGGCGGTGCGCTCACCGGCCTGGCAGGTCAGGGTCACGGCCAGCACGACTTCGAAGGCGTTCTCACCCAGGCGCTGCACCTGCTGGTTCAGGTTCAGCTGCAGCTCCGGCTGCACCTGGTCGTTGAAGATGGTCGGAGCGTTCGGCGACTCGAAGGAGACGTCCTTGACGTAGATCTTCTCGACGGTGAAAGCAGGGCCGGTGGCGGCATCGACCGGCGCAGCGGCGCCGTTGGTGATCTCTTCGGACATTTCCAGTAACTCCAGGTGAATGCAATGAAAACGATGGTCGAATTACTGCGATGGGGGCGGCATCAGGCCCATACAAGGCCGGATCCGCCACCTGCGGCAATCAGTTGCGGCCCTTGACCAGCGGCAGCTCGGCCTGCTGCCAGGCGGGAATGCCGCCGTCGAGCACGTAGACCTTTTCGAAGCCGGCCTTCTTCAGCGCCTTGGCGGCGGTTTCCGAGGCGTTGCCGCTGCGGCACACCAGCACCACC
Organism: Stenotrophomonas sp. GD03654; assembly: GCF_029845105.1. Lineage (NCBI taxonomy): Bacteria > Pseudomonadati > Pseudomonadota > Gammaproteobacteria > Lysobacterales > Lysobacteraceae > Stenotrophomonas > Stenotrophomonas sp. GD03654. The sequence goes on from NZ_JAOCLC010000127.1 coordinate 1,841, forward strand.
GGCGACTGCTTGGCATTGGCCACCAGCTTGTTGTCCGGGCCGAAGGCACTGGCCTGGGCATTGCGGCTGCCGGCAATGTGGCCCTTCTCGAAGTCACCGCTGGCCGACAGGTCGACCACCACCGTGCCGCCCGCGTTGATCAGCTGGGTCAGTTCGGCGGGCTTGATGCCCTTGAAGCCCCGGAACAGGCGGCGGATTTCGGTGACGATGATGGCCACGGTCAGGCCGACCAGGGCCGCGGACAGCATCGGGTTTCGGCCTGCAAAGGCCAGCAACTCTTCGTAATTCACTCAGGTCACGGGTCGATTAAGCGGGCGCCGATTGTCGCACAAGCCGGACGCGGCCCGTCACTGCCCTTTCCACAGGTCCGGCAGGCCGGCGGTCTGCCACCAGCGCTTGGCTTCCGGGTCCCAGCGCCAGCGCTCGACCACGACCACGGTGCGCTCGGCCTGGGTGTTCTGGTTGATCACCCCGATTTCGACGCGGCGCTCGACCAGGCCCCCGTCCAGCGAGGCGCTGCTGCGCTCGCGGTAGGACGACACGCGCAGCTGCGCGTAGCGGTTGAGCTCGAACTCGGTGGGCGGCTTTTCCTTGCGCAGCTTGGGGTCGAGATAGCCGATGGCATCGTCCATGCTGCCCCAGCGGATGGTGGCGCCGTAGGCGATCTGGGTCTCTTCCAGCAGCTTGCGCTGCTTGCGGCTGAGGTCGTCGGCCGAGGCCACGGCGCTGGCCAGCAGCAGGGAACAGATCAGGAACTGGATGAGGCGGCGCATCGGTGGTTTCCCCAGAACGTCAGCCTGCCATCCTACCCTTTGGCGAAGGCAACGAAGCGACCGCTGAACTCGGCGGCGGGCTTGCCATCGGCCCCGGGCTGGGTGGCGATGATGCTGATGCGCGCCTTGCGGCGCTGGCGGAAGGTATTCAGGAACGCATCCCAGCCGCTGGCCTCGGCCGCTTCGGCATGGGCGTGCAGGTCTTCGTAGACCGGGGCCAGGTAGCGCAGGTTGCTGTCGGCCACGTAGACCTCGGCATCGTGGCCGGCCAGGCGCAGGCGCAGGCTGACCAGCGCCCAGCCGGACAGGGTCAGCACCGAGGCCAGGCTGCCACCGAAGGCGTTGCCCTTGTCGTTGACGTTGGCGGCCAGCGGCGCGGTGATGCGCAGCACGCCGTCGGCATAGCCGTCGAGCTGGATCTGCATGGCGCGCACCGCCGGCATGCAGTCCAGCACGTCCTGCAGGGCGGCCAGCGAGGAAGTCAGAGCATCAACGGACATCGGAGCAGAGACCAGACAACGAAGGGCCCGCATAATGCAGGCAATGGCCGACCATACGATACCCACTGGCGCCGCCGGTTCCGACGCGGGCTGGACCCTGGTTTCACTGCGCCCGCAGGGCCAGCATGTGGCGCTGCGCCGCGCCGTTGCTGGGCTGGGCGGGCATGTGCTGGCCCTTTCGCCGTGGCGCCTGCAGCGCCTGAAGGGCACGCCAGTGGTGCGCCAGCTGCAACGCGCGCTGAACTGCGATCGGGTGGTGTTCACCAGCCCGGCCGCCGTTGCCGCAGCCGCGTCCCTGCTGCCGCTGGCCGAGGCGCAACGCAGCCCGTGGCTGACCGTGGGCGAAGGCACCGCGCGTGCGCTGCAGGCGCTGGGCGTCGGCGAGGTGCACGCACCGCAGCGCATGGACAGCGAGGGGCTGCTCGCGATGCCAGTGCTGGCCGACGTACAGGGCCTGTGCATCGGCCTGGTGACCGCGCCCGGCGGGCGTGGCCTGATCGCTGCGCAACTGCAGGCGGCGGGTGCCACGATCGAACGCGCCGACGTCTACCAGCGCCGATTGCTGCGCCTGCCGCCCCGCACGTTGGCTCGATTGCCGCATTCAGCGCAGCCGTGGGTGCTGGCGGTGAGCAGTGGCGAAGCGCTGCAGCATTTCTGGCAGCAGCTTCCAGCCGCATTGCAGCAGCGCCTGCAGGCACACGCAACCGCAGTCGTAGCCAGTGATCGCCTCGGCGAACAGGCGCGGGCGCTGGGCCTGCAACACATCGTGCGCGCCGCCGGCCCCACCACCGCGCAGCTGGTGGCGGCTGCACACGCCACGCTCACCGTCCCGGCAGCGACCTGAACAGGGACGTGGGTCACGCTTGCCGCTGTGGTCGGCAACAGTGATGCTGTGCACAACGCGGCCTGCCGGAACCGACTGGCAACACAGCCGACAAGGAAGCCCGATGAACGACACTCCGCCCACTGCTTCACCCCATCGACCCGTGCGCTGGCTGCTGCCGCTGGCCGGGGTGGTCGTGCTTGGCGTGGGCGGCTATGCCGGCTGGTACGTCTGGCAGCAGCAACAGGAAGAACAGCACGCGCAGGCACAGACCATGGCCGTGCAGCTGCAGGGCCTGGAGGCGACGCTGGACGCATTGCGCCGCGACCAGCGCGCGACCAGCCAGCGCCTGCAGGATGCGGCGACCACCAACCGCGTGCTGCGCGACGAGATGCTGGGCCTCTCGCAGCGCAGTGCACTGCTGGAAGAGAACCTGGCCAAGCTGGCCGACAGCGCCAACCAGGGCCGCCAGGCGGTACAGCGCGATGAGGCCGAACTGCTGTTGACCCAGGCGGCACAGCGCCTGAATTACGCGGATGACGTGGAGGGCGCGCGCCGCCTGTATGCACAGGCCGCCACCGCACTGGCCGATCTGCCCGACAGCGAAGGCCTGAATCTGCGCCAGGCACTGGTACAGGAACGCGATGCGCTGGATGCGCTGGGTACCGGCCCGCGTGTGCAGTCACTGCAGCGGCTGGATGCCGTGGCCCGCGCGCTGCAGGGCCTGCCCTCGCAGATCACCGGCACGACCGGCAGCAGCACCGCCAAGCCGTGGTGGCAGGCCACGCTGGCGCCGTTCGTGGACATCAGCCCGAGCCGCCAGAACGGTCCGCTGACCGCCGCCGAACGCCGCAATGCCGACGATGCACTGCAACTGGAACTGACTCTGGCGCGCGCCGCGATCGAGCGTGGCGACCGCACCGGCCGCGATACCGCGTTGGCGCGCGTGGAACACTGGGCACAGCGGCGTTGGCCGGATTCACCGGCCCTGCGCGCGCAACGTGCTGAACTGAAGGCCTTGCGCGAGCTTCCGCTGCAGGCGAGCAACGCTGTTCTTGGCAGCACCCTGCAGCAGCTGCGTACCCAGACCGACCGGAGGTAATCCCCCATGAAACCCCTGCAATCCTTGGTCGTGCTGTTGCTGGCCGTGGCCATCGGCGTGGTGGCCGCGCAATGGCTCGGTGCCGATGACCTCAACCGCTTCGGCGAAGTGACCCTGCGCTACGGCGGCTACGACTACCACAGCAACCTGCCGAAGGTGGCGCTGCTGTCGGTGATCGCGGTGCTGGTGCTGTGGCTGCTGTGGAGCCTGATCGCTGCACCGTTCCGCGCCTGGGGCCGCTACCGCCGCAAGCAGGGCCGGGTGCGCCTGATCGACGGCCTGCAGGCCTATGAGCACGGCCAGTGGCAGCGTGCCGAGAAGCTGCTGGACGGCGCCGCCAAGGATCCGGAAGTGAGCGCGGTGGCGCTGGCCAACGCCGTGCGCAGTGCACAGGCGCGTGCCGATGGCCCCGCCAGCGAGGCGCTGCTGCAGCGTCTTGGCGAGAGCGATGCCACCCTGCAGGCGCTGCTGCGCGCTGAACAGCTGCTGGCGCGCGATCTGCCGGTGGATGCGATCAACGCGTTGGATGTGGCGGCGATCCAGCCGCTGCCGCCGCGTGGTCTGTGGCTGCGTACCGAAGCGCTGGCACAGGCCGGTCGCGCCCACGAGGCGTATGGCCAGCTGGGTGCACTGCGGCAGAGCAAGGTGCTGCCGGCCGACGCGAACAGCGAGCTGGAAGCACGCCTGGCGGCACAGGCGCTGCTGGAAGCGGCCGACGTCAATGCGCTGGCTGCGCAGTGGGAAGCCACGCCCAAGGCGCTGCGCCCCACCCCGGACGTGGTTGGCGCCTATGCCAGCCGCGCGGTGGCACTGAACTGGGACGAGCCCGCGCTGCTGGCGCTGGAGCAAGCGCTGGACCATCGCTGGGACGACGAACTGGTGGCGCTGTATGGTCGCCTTCCCGCCGAACGCCTTGCCACCCGCCAGAGCAACCTGGCGCGCTGGCGCAACGTGCATGACGACTCGGCCGCGCTGCGCCTGGCACAGGGCCGCGTGGCCCTGGCGCAGCAGCAGTGGGACGCTGCCGATGCATTCCTGCACGAGGCCATCGCCGCGGGCGCCGGTGCCCCGGCGTGGGAGGCATTGGGTGAACTGTTCGCGCAGCGTGGCGAGCACGCGCTGGCCGCGCAGTGCCTGGCCAATGCACTGCGACTGCAGCGCGGCGAGGACAGCGTGGAACTGGTGCGTGGCACCGAGACTCCGCTGCGTGCCACGGTGGAAGAGCAGCCGATCGCGGTGCAGCCGCCGGTGTATGA
>NZ_JAOCLC010000128.1:0-6073 GCF_029845105.1 Stenotrophomonas sp. GD03654
GCCGGCCACCGGCCGGCACCACCCTGCGGTCTTCTATCCGCGCTTGCGGAACATCGAAATCACCGCAAGGATCAGGAACACCACGAACAGGATCCAAGCAATGTTCGTTGCGGCACCGGCGATGCCGGAGAAGCCCAGAACGGCGGCGATGATGGCGATGACAAAGAAAATGATGGCGTAATGCAGCATGGCGCTCCTCGCGGGTGGTCGAGCCTTGGATGGCGTGGGTCCATCCTCCCGATCCTGCGGTGTGCAACCAGTGATGGCGATCTATGCAGCAGATGAAGCCTTCAGCCTTCTCAGCCCTTCTTCAATGCTGACCTGCGGCACGTAGCCGAAGTCACGGCGCGCCGGCGCCATGCTGTACCAGTGCGGCGTGCACAGCTGCTCGGCCAGGAAGCGGGTCAGCGGCGGCTCGCCACGCAGGCGAAGCAGCGGCCACAACCGCTCGCAGACAGCGCCGATGCGGTAGGCGGTCTTGAAGCTGATCGCCTTGCCCACGGTGGGTGCGCCAACAGCGGCCAGCAGCTTGTTGACCAGCTCGCGCATCGGCAGCGGTTCGCCGTTGGAAATGAAGTAGGCCTTGCCCGCACACGCGGCGCCCGGCGCCAATGCCTCGAAAGCGAGGAAGTGCGCGAGCGCGGCGTTGTCGATGTACGTGGTATCCACCTTGTTGGTGCCATCGCCCACCAGGCGCAGGCGGCCCTGCCGCGCACGTTCGGCCAAGCGTGGCACCAGCTGCTGGTCGCCCGGGCCCCAGATCAGGCGCGGACGCAGCGCCACCGTCGCCAACGAGGCGTCATTGGCTGCCAGCACGCGTTGTTCGGCAATCGCCTTGGTCGCCGCATACGGTGCCTGGAAATCCTCGCCGTAAGGCACTTCGTCGGCGCCGAGGCCTTCCACCGGGTGGGTGGCGCGATGCGTCACGCTGGGCGTGGAGGTGTAGACCAGCCGGCCGATACCGTGCGCACGGCAGGCGGCGATCACGTTGTCGGTGCCGACCACGTTGGCCTGGTGGTAGCTGTCATAGCTGCCCCACGCCCCGGCCTTGGCACCGTTATGGAATACCGCGTCAACGCCGGCCACCGCGTGCAGCACCGCCTGCGCATCGGCCAGGTCGCCACGGATCTGGCCCACGCCCATCGCCTGCAGCTCCGGGTAATGGCTGCGGTTGAACGCCAGGACCTGGTGGCCACGTTCGACCAGCCCGCGGCACAGCGCCTGGCCAAGGAAACCACCACCACCGGTGACCAGGATCTTCATGCGCGCTTCTCCAGTTCAGCGCTGGCCCAGACGGCGAGCTTCTCGCGGCCGATCTTGGCGTTGTGACGGATATCGACGGGGAACGATGGATGCACCAGGAAGTGCTGCAGACCGGCGTCTGCCACACGGGCTGCGGCATGCGCACGCAGCGCTTCCTGCAGTGCCGGGCTGTCGGACTGGCCACGCTGCAGTTCCACGCACAGCACCGGTACCTGCGCACCCGGGGCACCAACGCCGACCAGTGCGGTACGTGCCACGCCTGCGACGGTGTTGAACACCGGCTCGACCTGTTCGGTGTACAGGGGGCCGTGCGCGGTTTCCACGCGCTGCGTCTTGCGCCCGCAGAACCACAGGCGGCCCTGCGCATCGAAGTAACCGACGTCGCCCATGCGATGCACCACGCGCGTGCTGCCATCGGCCAGCGTCTCGCGGATCTTCGCCGCGGCCGTGGCCTGCGGGCGGTTGAAGTAGCTGTCGGTGGCGGTCGGTCCGGCCACGGTGATCTCGCCCACTTCGCCGGTGGCCAGCACGCGCACCTGCGACCAGTCCGGCAGCGGTGCGTCATCGATGGCGATGATGCGCACCTCGTTCGGCTCGACCACGCTGCCCACGCAGGTCCCGGCGCCGGCTTCGGTAGCGGCACGGGTGCGCTCCAGCTCGCGGCCCTCCACCACTGCCACCGGCAGGCACTCGGTGGCGCCATAGGGCGTCCAGAACTGTGCGTCGGCGGGCAGCAGGCTGCGGATGGTGGCGACCACGTCCGGCGGCACCGGCGCACCGGCCGACGTCACCCGGGTCACCGTCGGCAGCGGCCGGCCATGCTTCGCCAGCACCCGCATCAGCGCGGGCGAACCGAACAGCTGGGTCACGCCAAAACGCTGGATGGCATCGTGCAGGCGTGCCGGGTCGGCCTGCGCCGGCCGCGTCGGGTCCATGTCCGGGATCACCGAGGTCAGGCCCAGCGCCGGGTCGAACAAGGCAAACGGCGGGAAGGTCGGCAGGTCCACCCCGCCCGCTTCCATGCCGAAGGCACTGCCCAGCAGCTGGATCTGGCCGACGAAATGGCGGTGGCGGTAGACCACGCCCTTGGGCACGCCGGTGGAGCCGCTGGTGAACAGGACCGCGGCCATGTCCTCGCCGTCGGTGGCGGCCAGCATCGGCCCCCCATTGGCGCCGGCGCGCTCCAGCGCGGCCAGGGTGGTTCCGCCCCAGCCGAGGCGGCGGCCGACGGTCACCAGGCGAGTCGCCGAGGGCGCCCAGCGCAGCACCAGCCGTGCCACATGGGCCAGCGGAATGCCGATGAAGGCTTCCGGCTGCGCCTCGTCCAGGCACTGCTTCAGCGCGCGCCTGTCGATGCCCGGGTCGACCAGCACCGGCACCGCGCCCAGCTTGAACAGCGCGAACATCAACAGGAAGAACTCCGGCGAGGGCCGCACCATCACCACCGTGCGCACCCCGCGGCCGATCCCGTAGCCGGCCAGGCCGGCGGCCATGGCGTCGCTGCGGGCATCCAGCTGGCGGTAATCCAGGGTGACGTCGTAGGCGGCCATGCCGTTGCCGGCGCCCCGGCGGCCGGGGCAGCGGATGGCGATCTGGTCGGGGCGTTCACGCGCCAGTTCAGGCAAACGGGCCGCAATATTGCAGGGTCGGTTCATCCGTTCATTGTCGCCGCTTACGGAATTTCTTGCGCGGCGGCCCACTTCGTGGAAAATCCGCACCCTCGTTCCTGATTCCGACTGCCGCCCGAGGCGGCTTGCCCATGCAACATCCCTGCATGACCTGCGGCGCCTGCTGCACCCAATACCGCGTGGCCTTCCACTGGATGGAATCAGACGAGGTCACCCCCGGCGGCGTGCCGCACCAGCTGACCGAGGTGCTGGACCCGCACCGCCTGTGCATGCGCGGCACCCATTCCAAACCGGTGCGCTGCGTGGCACTGGATGCGCAGATCGGCGTGTATTCACGCTGCACCATCCATCCCAACCGGCCCAGCGTGTGCCGCGAGGTGGATGCATCGTGGGAGTACGGAAAGGCCAGCCCGCAGTGCGACAAGGCGCGCATCGCCTATGGCCTGGATCCGTTGACGCTGGCCGACTGGCGCTGGCGCGATGACGCCGACAATGATGACGACCATCCCGATGACAACGGCAACAGCCCGTCTTCGCCGCCGCAGGCACCGGTCGCAGCGTAGTGGTCGTGCCGACCGCTGGCCGGCAACCTCATGAACCCGGCCGGTGTGCCGACCAACGGTCGGCACCTACCCATTACCTCTTCCGGTGGGTGCCGACCGTTGGTCGGCACACCGCTCAGATCGGGTTCTTGTCCAGGAACGCGCGGATCTCCGGCACCAGCACCTCGTGCTTGTCTTCCAGCACGTAATGCCCGGCATCCTCGAAGGCATGCACCTGCGCCTTCGGCAACGCGGCCTGGAAACCCTTCAGGAAGTGGTGGTCGAACACGAAGTCGCGCAGACCCCAGCCGAGGAAGGCCGGGCGGTCGGCGAACGACGGCAGCGCCTTGCCGGCGCGTTCCAGCAGCGACCAGGCCTTGTCGGCCGGCGACAGCGGAATGTCCTGCATGAAGCGGATGGTGCTGATGCGGTTGGCGTAGCTGTTGTACGGCGACACGTAGGCGCGGCGCACATCGGCCGGCATCTTGCGCTCCACGCCCAGCCACGACGCACCGGACGAGAACGCATTGAAGGTGCGGATGATCCACTCGCCGATCTTCCAGTGACGGCCCAGCGCGATCTGCCACGGCATCTTCTTCGCCGCCGGCATCGGGAACGCGGCCGTGTTGAGCACCACCAGGCGCTTGACCTGGTCATGGTGCGACAGCGCCCAGCCGAAGCCGATCATGCCGCCCCAGTCGTGCACGGCCAGGGTCACCGGGCCGGTGATGCCCAGGTGCTTGAGCAACGCGTCCAGATCATCCACGCGCGACTGCAGCGTGTACTCGTAGCGGCTGTCATCGGGTTTGTCCGACAGGCCCATACCGATATGGTCCGGCACGATGCAGCGGTATGTGTCCGACAGGCCGGCCACCAGCGTGCGCCAGTAATAGCTCCACGACGGGTTGCCGTGCACCATCACCACCACCTCGCCGTCGCGCGGGCCTTCGTCGAGATAGTTCATCGACAGGCCCGGGCGAACCTCGAAGCGCTGCGGGTGGGCGGGGTAACCGGGAAGATCGCGCATGCGGAGTACCTGGAGAGAATCGCGGCGCGGTGTAGAGCCGAGCCGATGCTCGGCTGTTCTCCGGTCCGCTGCGGAAGAGCCGCGCTGCGCGCGTGAGCCGAGCATGGGCTCGGCTCTACAGGGGGTCTTACCAGACCACTTCGGCCATCGAGCAGTTCAGGCCGGAACCAATGCCCAGAAGCGCGATGCGATCGCCCTTCTTCAGCTTGCCCAGCTGCTTGAGCTTGCTCAGCACGATCGGCACCGAGGCCGGGCCGATGTTGCCGTGCTCACCGAAGATGGTCATGACCTTCTTCGGGTCGATGCCGAAGTTCTTGATGAACGCAGCCGTGTGCGGCTGGCTGACCTGGTGGATCACGAACTGGTCCAGCTCTTCCACGGCCCAGCCCAGGGCGATCTTGGCGGCGGTGAAGGTCTTCTGCGCCAGCTTGATGCCTTCGATCAGCAGCAGGCGGGTGTCGGTGACCATGCGGTCCAGGTTGCCCAGGCACAGCTGGTTCCACTCGGTGGCCGAACGGGTGACACCGCCCTTGTAGCGCGGCGCGTCCGGCACCAGCTCAGAGCGCGCCATCACCATCGCCGCAGCACCCGAACCGGTGGTCAGCGCCGCCAGTTCGTTGCGGAAGTCGTCGGCGGTGACGTCCGGGGCAGTCATGCGCTCCAGGGTCTTCTCGTACACCAGGTTGGCGGTCTCGCCATCCACCACCAGCGCGTAGTCGATGTCGCCGCGCTCGATCATGCGCGCCGCGATGTCCATGCCGTTGATGAAGGCCAGGCAGGCATTGGCGACGTCGAAGGTCATGCACTCGTCGCTGACGCCGAGGTTGCCCGACACGATGGAGGCGGTGGACGGCTCCAGGTAGTCGCGGCTGACCGAGGTGTTGACCAGCAGGCCGACCTGCGTCGCATTGATGCCCGCGTCTTCCAGCGCCTTGCGGCCGGCCATGGTGGCGGCATCGGACGCCAGCACGCCGTTGTCCCACAGGCGGCGGGCATGGATGCCGGCGATATCGCCGAGCACGTCGGTGCGGATACCGAGGCGATCCAACGTCGGCTGCAGCCGCTCGTTGATTTCCTTGGTCGTCAGCGTATGCGGCGCATCAACGTGTGCCAGGCCGGCGATCGAGACATTCTTGAAGAGCATCGAGGTTAGCGCCAAGGCTCAGGCAAAAGGGGGCGCTATTCTATAACCCCCGGGGCCTTCACCGCATCTTTACGAATTCAGGCTTGGCCGTATGGTGAAGCGTTCAGCGCGGCGGGCACTGGAAAGCGGCAAAGCGCTGGCTGCCATCGGCGGGGGCTGCGGCGGCCTGCACGGCATTGGCGCCGGCGCTCGGGGCCTCGTTGCGGGCCAGGGTTTCCAGCTCTTCCTGCACGCGCAGCGGGTTGCGGTTGTAGAAGCCGACCTTGCTCTTCACGGTGACCACTACCTCGCCCTTGGCGATGCAGCCGGCCGGAACCGGACCTGCCGGCAGCACGCGGGTCGCCTTGCCGGCCGGTTCGATCGGCACCCAGGTACAAGCGGTGACGGTGAGCAGCAGGGAGGAAAGCAGCAGAACGCGCATGGGCAGATCCTGGAAGGGTATGGGGAGATTCTGCCTGAACAGCCTGAA
>NZ_JAOCLC010000129.1:0-5970 GCF_029845105.1 Stenotrophomonas sp. GD03654
ACCGGGTCGATACAATCAGCCCATGACCCTCGCCCCCGCTGACCTGCCCGCCTCGCTGCAGCCTCTTGTCGACCGCGCCCTGGCGCGTCTGGCCCAGGTCCTGCCCGAGCCCATCCCGGCCGACCTGCTGCCGTTGCTGACCCGCCTGGCGGTGACCAGTGACTTCGCGCTGGACACCCTGGTGCGCCAGCCGGGCCTGCTGGCACAGCTGGCCGCGCCCGGCTGCCCGCCGATCCCGGCGCCGGTGCTCGATCCGCTGCAGCCCAGCGACTGGCCGGCGCAGCTGCGGCGCTGGCGCACGGCGATGTCCACGCGGCTGATCTGGCGCGACCTGACCGGTCTGGACGACGTGGCGCAGACCCTGGCCGGCGCCACCGCCTTGGCCGAGGACTGCCTGCGGCTGGCACTGGATGCCCTGCAGCAGGAATTCGCCCAGCGCCATGGCGTCATCGCCGATGAACAGGGTGCGCCGCAGCAGCTGGTCGTGTTCGGCCTCGGCAAGCTCGGCGGTGGCGAGCTCAACTTCAGTTCCGATGTAGACCTGGTCTACGCCTATCCGCAGGGCGGCGAATCCGACGGGCCGCGCCCGTTGGCGGCGGAAGAATATTTCGCCCGCCTCGGCCAGCGCCTGGCCAAGCTGCTGGACGAAACCACGGTCGATGGCTTCAGCCACCGCGTCGACCTGCGCCTGCGCCCGTTCGGCAGCGCCGGCCGCGTTGCGCTGTCGTTCGCGGCGATGGACCAGTACTTCCAGCGCGAAGGCCGCGACTGGGAACGCTATGCGTGGCTGAAGGCGCGCGCGGTGGCTGGTGACATCGAGGCCGGTGAGGCGTGGCTGCAGACCCTGCGCCCGTTCGTGTACCGCCGCTACCTGGATTTCACCGCGCTCGATGGCCTGCGCGAAATGAAGGCGGCGATCACCGCCGAAGTCGCGCGCCGTGAACTGCATGAAGACATCAAGCGCGGCGCTGGTGGCATCCGCGAAATCGAATTCCTGTGCCAGGCACTGCAGCTGATCCGCGGTGGGCGCGAACCGGCGCTGCGCGAGCGTCGCCTGCTGGTGGCGCTGGACGCGCTGGTGGCTGCCGGGCAGATCGCGCCCGAGGACGGCAGCGCGCTGCGCGAGGCCTACCTGTTCCTGCGCCGCCTGGAAAACCGCCTGCAGATGCTGCGTGATGCGCAGACGCATGTGCTGCCCAGCGATGCGCTGGACCGCGAGCGCATTGCCGTCGGCCTGGGCTATCTGGACTGGGACGTGCTGCGCGCAGCACTGGCCGTGCAGCAGCAGCGGGTCAGTACCGAATTCGCCGCGCTGCTGGCGCCGCGCAAGGGCCAGGCCGCGCCCGACGCACTGGCCAACTACTGGCGCAGCCTGCCCGAGGGCAGCAACGCACCACTGCTGGCCGAAGCCGGTTTCCTCGATGCCAATGGCGCCGACCAGTCATTGCGTGATTTCGCCCAAGGCACGGGCGTGAAGTCGTTGTCTGATGCCGCGCGTGCGCGTCTGGATCGCGTGCTGCCTGCGCTGCTGCATGCGGCCACGCGTTCACCGCAGCCGGATGCCGCGCTCAAGCGCGTGCTCGGCCTGCTGCAGGCGGTACTGCGCCGGACCAGCTATCTCGCGCTGCTGGACGAACAACCGAGTGCGCTGGCGCGGCTGGTCGATGTGCTGGCGCGCAGCGCGCTGCTGGCCGAGCGCCTGGCGGCGTATCCGCTGCTGTTGGACGAACTGCTGGACGTACGCGTGTCCGGCCCGATGCCCGACTTCGCCGGCATGCTGACCGAATGCCAGCAGGTATTGCCGGTGGAAGATCCCGAGTCGCAGCTGCGCTGGCTCAACGAGACGCGGCTGGCACTCAGCTTCCGCATGGCGATGGCCACGCTGGACGGCCGCCAGGGCGCGGTGGACAGCACCCGGCAACTGGCCGAACTGGCGCAGGCGGTGGTGGTCACCGTACTGGCGATGGCTGAGGCGGACATGCGCGCTGCGCACGGCGAGATTCCCGGTGGACGCTTCGCGATCATCGGCTATGGCAGCCTGGGAGGTCTTGAGCTGGGTTTCGGTTCCGATCTGGACCTTGTGTTCCTGCACGACAACCCGGCCGGTGTGGACGCCAGTGATGGCGCGCGCCCGCTGGAGCCGGGGCGCTGGTACGCGCGCCTGGCACAGAAGGTGATGGCACTGCTCGCTGCGGTCACCGCTGCCGGGCGCCTGTACGACATTGACGTGCGCCTGCGCCCGGATGGCGGCAAGGGTTCGCTGGTGTCTTCGCTGGCCAGTTACACCGAGTACCAGCGCGAACGTGCATGGACCTGGGAGCACCAGGCCCTGGTGCGCGCACGCGGCGTGGCCGGTGACGCCAGCCTGCTGGCCGACTTCGATCAGGTGCGTGCACAGACGCTGGGGCGTGAACGCGATCCGGCCACGCTGTATGCCGATGTGCTGAAGATGCGCGGCCGCATGCGTACCGAACTGGACCGCAGCGACGCCGCGCGGTTGGACCTGAAGCAGGGCGCCGGTGGCGTAGTGGACCTGGAATTCCTGCTGCAGACCGGCGTGCTGGCGCGCAGTGCGCAGCATGCGGCGCTGTTGCAGCCGCGCGATACGCCGTCGTTGATCGATGCGTTGGCGGTTGCCGGTTTCCTGCCGGAAGACACCGCGCAGGCGCTGCATGGAGCGCATGCCACGTTGCTGGACGTGGGCCTGGCCTGCACGCTGGACCGGCGCCCGCGATTGGCACCGACCACGCCCGCGATTGAAGAGGCGTGTGCGGCGATTACGGCAGCGTGCAGAGCGGCAGCGTTGCCGTTCGCCTGAGCGGCAGCGATGGTTGGGCAATGGCCTGCTTCTGGTGGGTGCCAACCTTGGTTGGCACAGGCCATCAGCACTCATGACCCCGGCAACATCGTGCCAACCAAGGTTGGCACCTACCAGAGCTATGGCCTGGCGATGACCTGCTGTTGGTGGGTGCCAACCTTGGTTGGCACAATCCATCAGCGTTCATGACCCCGGCAACAGCGTGCCAACCAAGGTTGGCACCTACCAGAGCATGTGCAGTCAGCTGGTCGCGCGCAGCGGCGCCATCTTCCACAACAACGCGCGGAACGGGGCCAGCAGGCACACGCCGATCGCCAGCTTCACCGCCAGGTCGCCTGCCGCCCAGCTCACCCACGGCAGCGCCGAACCGGCAAACGCGATCGACCAGAAAATGGTGGTATCCACCGTCGCGCTGCAGGTAGTGGCCACCATCGGCGCGCGCCACCAGCTGCCACGGCGCAGGCGGTCGAACACGGTGATGTCCAGCAGCTGGGCCACGATGAAGGCCGAGCACGAGGCAATGGCGATGCGCGGCGTGGCTACCCAGATCGACAGCAGCACCGCCACCAAGAAGCCGATCCACGCCACGCGGCGCGCCGGGCCCGGGCCGAAGCGGCGGTTGATGAGGTTGCTGACCAGGAACGCGACCGGATAGCTGAAGGCACCCCAGGTCAGCCAATCGTTGATCGGGTACTGCACCAGTACGTTGGACAGCAGCACCACCGCGCCCATCGCCAGCACCGCCAGCACCAGGGCACGGGCGGTCAGCGGGGCGAACACAGGGGCAGGGCGCACGGACATGGCGAGCCAGGGGGACAAAGGGGATCGCCCATTATCCGCCCGGCCCGCGGCAAAGCCAAAACCACTCGTTCAGCTTTACAGCGATTCGCTCATCACGTCGCCGGCGGCGTAGGCGGTCGGCACATAGGCCAACGTCTGGCCCTGGGCGCCCTTTACGTTCCAGCCGGCACCGGCCGGGGTCGGCTCGAAGCGCACCTGCTGGCCGACCACGAACGCAGCCGTCGGATCTTCATCCTTCGGTGTTACCGGCCAGTGCAGGGTGGCGGTCTGGTCGGCCTTGTCCGGCACCTGCAGCTGCACCTGGCGCTCGCCCGCCTGCGTGGTCTCCACCTTCTTCACTTCCATCGGTGGCAGTGGCACGGCCTTGGTGCGCGCGGCCCGGCCGTTGCGCTCGCTGGCCTTGAACGGCGCTTTGGACAGTTCGGACAGGCCCATCGAGGCCGCCAGTGGCAACGACAGCACCACGAACGACGTCACGATCACGCTGGCTTGGCTGCTGTTCAACTGCGGCGCTGCGCCGGCATGGACGGTGGGCACCACCAGTGCCGAAAGCAGCAGGGCAGTGGCGGGAACGCGCAGGCAACGGAACATGGAGACCTCCTGGTCAGGATGGGGACGGCGGCTCAGCGCCGGGTATCGAAGATGTCGCGCGGGCCGGTGGCCTCGGGCAGGTATTCCAGCGGGCGACCCTGGTTGTCCTTCAGCTGCCAGCCCTGATCGTTGCCGGTCGGCTCGAAGTTCACGGTCTGGCCCACGCTGAACTGCACGGCGGGATCGCCAACGCCGCGCGGGTACTGCATCGAGGCGGTGTTCTGCGGGTTGTTGGCATCACGCAGCAGCACTTCGCGGCGGCCGTCGACGGTGGTGGCGATAGCGCTCACCTCCATCTGCGGCAGCTTGATCTGCTGCTGACGGGCCAACGGGCGACCCGCATCGGCCGCATCCTGCGCTTCCTGCGCTGCAGCCGCACGTGCCGAGGTGACCATCTGCGTGGACATTTCGAGGCTTGGCCCCTGCGGACCCGGGTCATGGATGATCACGATGCGGCGTTCGGCATGGGCGGCATTCGCGGCGAACAGGCTGGCGACGAACACCATCGACATCAGGGAAGGCAGTAGCGGACGCATGTCGTTCTCCTCGCGGGATTCCGGGCGTGGCGGCGGCAGCGCCGGCCACCGGCACATGGGGGATCACCAGTTCCTGCTGCAGCTGGCTGCGCTGGTGCAGGAAGTCGAACACCGATTCCACCGTCACCACCGAATAGTTGCCGGAGATGCGTTCGCCGGCCGGATGGTCGGTGGTGGTGGCATTGGCTACGAACAGGCGCGCACCCACGCGCTTGCCGAGGCCGATATGCAGCACGCTGGGCTGGTACTTCTGCTGGCGCAGCCACTGCTGCGCCTGTTCGCGCTTGACGATGGCCGGCGCGCCTTCGGTCTGCGCCATCGCCGCGGCCAATACTTCCAGCACCCACTGGTTGGAGTTCTGGTAGTCGGTTGCGAACGGGTAGGCAACCACGTTGTACCTGGTTTCGTGCAGCGCCCTGGGCTGGATCGAGGGTGACACCAGCATCGCCCGCAGTGCCGCACGCAACGGTGCCGACGGCACGCCGATGCGCAGGTCGGTATGACCACCGCTCTCGCCGACGAAGTTGCCCAGCCCTTCGTGGAACAGTTGCGAGCTGTCGGTCTTGCAGCGGTTGAGCAGGTGCATCGCGCGCCAGCGGCCGTCGTCCTCGCGCAGCAGGAACGCCAGGTGGCTGTGGCGCAGGCCGTAGCGGCTCAGGTCCTGGCCACCGCGCGCGGCGACCACCACGTCCACATCGGGCAGCGCGTCCAGGCGCTCGGCGGTGGTCCAGGCCACGTCCAGCATCGCCGCCTGCGCGGCCACGCTCGGGTAGCGCTCGCGGCATTCGGTGCTGTTGGCCCAGGCCGGTGCAGTCGCCAACAGGCTGGCGATCAGCAGCACGGCGCGGGGCAGGCGGGAAAAACGATCCATGTCGGTACCTTCAGCGGCGGGCAGGCCCGCGCGCCGATCATACGCTGCTCAGCGCAGTGGGCGGTCCAGGCCCTTGCGCTGGAGTTCCTTGTCGCAGGCGTCGCTGATCGGGGCCACCGGCAGCGGCGGGCGCTGACCAGTCTTCGGATCGCGCAGCGCCGGCTGTTCGCGGTACGCGTCCAGCTGCTGCTGGCATTGATACGAGATCGGATCCAGCTCGGTGGGCGTGGTGGAGCAGGCGGCGAGCAGGGCCAGGGGCAGCAGGAGCAGGGTGCGCATGAAGACGTTCAGCGTGATGGGGGACGCTGGACTCTAACCGCACAGTCGGATCGAAATGTTCAGAAAACGCTGCG
>NZ_JAOCLC010000130.1:0-5748 GCF_029845105.1 Stenotrophomonas sp. GD03654
CCCGCCATCCCACAGGAAGCCCGCTGTCGCTGTTGCTTTGGCTGTTGCCGTTGCTCCGGCTTCGGCGGGGTGCAGGGCGCAGCCCTGCCGAGCAACACCCCCTCGTGCACAATGGGGCCGACCCCGCCTGGACACCGTCCCTGATGTCGAGCAAGCCGTATTCAGAAGCCTGCGAGCGCAACCGTGAACCGATCGCCACGGCACTCGACCCGTGGATGGGCGACCGGCATCGGGTGCTGGAGATCGGCAGTGGCACCGGCCAGCACGCGGCCTTCTTCGCCGAGCGCTGGCCGTGGCTGCGCTGGCAGCCCAGCGACCATGCGGACCATCTGCCCGGCATCGAGGCTTGGCGTGCTGAGGCCGCGCTGCTGAACCTGCTGCCGCCGGTGGCATTGCAGGTGGAACTACCCCCGGCGCCGGGCCTGTCGTTGCCCGAGGGCAGCGCGTTCGATGCCGCATTCAGCGCCAACACGTTGCACATCATGGGCTGGGACCACGTGCAGGCGTTGTTCGCCGCGCTGCCACCGGTGCTGCGTCATGGTGCGTTGCTGGCAGTGTATGGCCCGTTCAACTACGGCGGTCGCTACACCAGTGACAGCAATGCGCAGTTCGATGCCTGGCTGAAGGCACGTGATCCGCGCAGCGGCATCCGCGATAGCGAAGCGGTGCAGGCGCTGGCCGCCGACAACGGATTCACCCGCCTGGGGGATCTAGCAATGCCGGCCAACAACCGCCTGCTGCTGTGGCGGTTGGGGTAAACCGCCGGTAGTGCCGGCCGCTGGCCGACATCGATCCTGGCAACAGGTTGCCGGCCAGCGGCCGGCACGACCATCAGGCCACCTGCACGATGTGCAGTGCCTTCGGATTGCGCCATTGCGCCAGCAGGGCGGCTTCGCGCGCCTTGGCCTGCTCGAAATGCGCTTCCTTGACGTGGCCGAAGCCGCGGATGTGCTCGGGCACGCTGGCGATCTCCACCGCCAGCGCCAGGCGGTCGTCATTCAGTCCATCCAGCAGCACCTGCACGGTGGCCTCGTAGTCACCGATCAGCTTGCGCTCCATGCGGCGTTCCTCGGTGCGCCCAAACACATCGAGTCGGCCGCCACGCAGGAACTTCAGCTTGGCCAGCAGGCCGAAGGCCTTGAACATCCACGGGCCGTATTCCTTCTTCAGCAACCGGCCCTGCTCGTCCTTCTTGGCGAACAGCGGCGGTGCCAGGTGGAAGCGCAGCTGGTAGTCGCCCTCGAACTGCTGCTGCAGGCGGCGCTGGAAGTCGCCGCTGGTGTACAGGCGGGCCACTTCGTACTCGTCCTTGTAGGCCATCAGCTTGAACAGATAGCGGGCCACCGTCTCGGTCAGTGCGGTGGAACCACCGATGCGGTCGGCTTCGGTGGCGCGTACGCGCTCGACCAGGTTGCGATAGCGATTGGCGTAGGCAGCGTCCTGGTACTCGACCAGGAAGGCGGCGCGGCGCTCGATCATTTCATCCAGCGAACGCGACAGGCGTGCGTCGTCCAGCGGCAGGAACGCCACGTCGCCACCGTGCGAGGGCAGGCCACGCAGTTCGCGTTCGTCGCCGGTGTTGCGCGGTGCGGCGGTGGCACCCCATTCGTTGCCTTCCCATTCGCCCGGCGGCAGCGGGTGCAGCGGGCCCGGGGTGGACTCGGTATCGGTGTGGCGGTTGCGCACCAGGCCGGCGGCCTGCTGCACAGCCTGCGGGTCGACCACGGCCAGGCGGCCCCAGGCGAAGGCCTGCTGGTTCATCGCCACGGCGGCGCCGTTGAGCTCGATGGCGCGCATCAGCGACTCGAACGACAGCGGCACCAGCCCCTGCTGCCATGCGTAGCCGAGGATGAACAGGTTGGCGGCGATGGCATCGCCGAGCAGCGCGGTGGCCAGCTGGGTGGCATCGAGCAGCAGCGGTTCCTCGCCACCCAGCGCCACGCGCACACCGGCCACGATGTCGGCGGCGGGGAACTGCATGTCCGGGCGAGTGGTGAAGGTGCCGGGCATCGCCTCGTAGGTGTTCAGCACCACCTGCGAACGGCCGGCACGCACCTTCGACAGGGCCCAGTAATCGTTGACCACCACCATGTCGCAGCCCAGCACCAGGTCGGCTTCGCCGGCGGCGATGCGCACGGCGTGGATGTCTTCAGGGCGACGGGCAATGCGGATATGCGTGGTCACCGCGCCGCCCTTCTGCGCCAGGCCGGTCTGGTCGAGCACGGTCGCGCCCTTGCCTTCCAGGTGGCCGGCCATGCCCAGCAGCGCGCCGATGGTCACCACGCCGGTACCGCCGACGCCCGTGATCAGGATGTTCCAGGGCTGTTCCAGGGTGCCGCGGAGGGTCGGCGCCGGCAGGTTGTCCAGCAGGGTGGAGGCATCGCGCTTGCTGCCCTTGCGCGGCTGGCCACCGTGCACGGTGACAAAGCTCGGGCAGAAACCATTCACGCAGGAATAGTCCTTGTTGCAGTTGGACTGGTCGATCTCGCGCTTGCGGCCGAACTCGGTTTCCTTCGGCAGCACCGACACGCAGAAGCTCTTCTTGCCGCAGTCGCCGCAGCCTTCGCAGACCAGCGAATTGATCAGCACGCGCTTCTGCGGGTCTTCCAGCTTGCCGCGCTTGCGGCGGCGGCGCTTCTCGGTGGCGCAGGTCTGTTCATAGATCAGGATCGAAACACCCTTCACTTCGCGCAGGCGCTTCTGCACTTCGTCCAGCTCGCTGCGGTCGTGGAACTCGACGTCGCTGGGGAAGTGCTCGCGCTGGCCGGTCCACTTGCCGATGTTGTCCGACAGCACCACGATGGTGTGGATGCCTTCGGCGCGCATCTGCTTTGCGATGTCCGGCACGCTCAGCGGGCCGTCCACCGGCTGGCCGCCGGTCATCGCCACCGCATCGTTGTAGAGGATCTTGTAGGTGATGTTGACGCCGGCCGCGACCGCCTGGCGGATCGCCAGCGAACCGCTGTGGAAGTAGGTGCCGTCGCCGAGGTTCTGGAACACGTGCGGGGTGTCGGTGAACGGCGCCTGCCCGGCCCAGGTCACGCCTTCGCCGCCCATGTGGGTGAAGGTATCGGTGCTGCGGTCCATCCAGGTCACCATGTAATGGCAACCGATGCCGGCCAGCGCCCGCGAGCCTTCCGGCACCTGGGTGGAGGTGTTGTGCGGGCAGCCCGAGCAGTAATGCGGTACGCGCGGGAAGCTGGCGCGCGGCAACGCAAGCTCGGCTTCCTTTTCCTGCATCCACTGCAGGCGCTGCTCGATCGACTCGTTGTTGAAGAACTTCTGGATGCGGCGGCCGATCACGCCGGCGATGGTGGCCGGTGTCAGCTCACCGGTGGATGGCAGGATCCATTCGCCGCTCTCGTCGTACTTGCCGACGATGGATGGGCGCTGGCCCCAGCTGGCCGGCCAGTTGAAGAACTGCTCCTTCATCTGGCGCTCGATGAAGGCACGCTTTTCCTCCACCACGATGATGTCTTCCAGACCCTGCGCGAAGCGCGCGATGCCCTGAGGCTCCAGCGGCCAGGTCATGCCGACCTTGTACACGCGGATGCCGATGTCGGCGCACGCGGCTTCGTCCAGGCCCAGGTATTCCAGCGCCTGAAGCACGTCCAGGTAGCTCTTGCCGGTGGTGACGATGCCCAGCCGCGCGCGCGGCGCGTCCATCACCACCTTGTCGATGCCGTTGGCGCGGGCGAATGCCTGCGCAGCCTTCACCGCATAGCGGTGCAGGCGCATTTCCTGATCCAGCGGCGGGTCCGGCCAGCGGATGTTGAGGCCGCCCGAAGGCATTTCGAAGTCTTCCGGCAGCACGATGCGGCGTGCCATCGGATCGACCTCGACCGAGGCCGACGATTCCACCGTCTCGGCAATGGTCTTGAAGCCGACCCAGCGGCCGGTGTAACGGCTCATCGCCCAGCCCAGCAGGCCCATGTCGAGGATGTCCTGCACGCCGGCCGGGTTCAGCACCGGCATCATGGCGCTGACGAACTCGTCCTCGCTGCCATGCGGCAGGGTCGAACTGCGGCAGGCATGGTCATCGGCGGCCAGCGCCAGCACGCCGCCGTAGCGCGAGGTGCCCGCAGCATTGGCATGCTTGAACACGTCGCCGCAGCGGTCCACGCCCGGGCCCTTGCCGTACCACATGCCGAACACGCCCTGCACGTTGGCGCCGGGGAACAGGTTGGTCTGCTGCGTGCCCCACACCATGGTGGCGCCCAGGTCCTCGTTCAGGCCCGGGGTGAACTTCACCTTGGCGGCTTCAAGATGCTTGCGCGCGCGCCACAACTCCAGGTCGAAGCCACCCAGCGGGCTGCCACGGTAGCCGCTGACGAAACCAGCGCTGTCGATGCCCTCGGCGGCGTCGCGCAGGCGCTGCATCAGCGGCAGCCGCACCAGCGCCTGCACGCCACTCAGGTAGATCCGCCCCTCATTGCGGGTGTACTTGTGGTCGAGCGTGTAGTCACGGTCGAGCAGGTCGGCGGAAGAGGGCGAAGTGAGTTGCGCGGTACTGGTCATGGCTGGCCCGGTAGGATCGGCTGGCACCGGCCGCGTGCAGGCACGCGGCGGGAAAGGCGCGAATTGTAGCAGCGGGGCCGCGCAGGCCCTGGCACTCGCGCCCGCGGCGGTGCTGGGGTTAGGATCGGGAGAGAGAGGGAGGCTGCAGTTGCGGCCTGGGGAGAAGGGATGTCAGTTCCAGGAAAGATCCTGGCCAGCGTACTGCTGGCCTCGGGAGTGGCCACTGCGTGGGCCGCGCCGGCCGTGCCGGCACCGCAGGAGTTCTACTTCGACAACGACCCGGCGGCCACACCGATGGTGGTGGTGCAGGGCGAGGGCGATGATCTGGTAGCCCAGCTGGTCAAGCTGCGTGAACGGGGCCGCCGCGCGGTCGAGGCGACGGTACAGCTGGCCTCGGTGGCCGGGACCCAGGGCCGCGCCGAGCTGGCCGATCAGCTGTATGGCGAGGCCCTGAAGGAGGCATCGGCACAGGCCAGCGTCGCCCGCAGCGTGCGCTGGAACTATGGCTGGCACCTGCTGCGGCAGGGCAAGGCAGAGGCGGCACTGGAACAGTGGCTGGCCTCCGCTGGCAGCGCACGGACGAAGCCCAGCTGGGTGCCGCCGACCTACGCGCTGGCGCTGTGGCGGCTGGGGCAGAAGCAGGAGGCGGTGCAGTGGTATGCGGCTGCGGTGCGCACCGAGCCGACGCAGTGGAATGCCACGGCGAACTATGGGCAGCTGCTGCCGCATTGGCGTGAGGATGAGCGTGCGTCGCTGGCCGAGGTGCAGCAGGCCTGGGCGGCCGCACCGCCTGCCTGGCCCTGAGGGAGGGGTTCGGCCGGGTTGCACCCGGCACCCGCAGAGGCAACAGCCGAAGCAACAGCAACAGCGGGCAATCCGCGGGATGGCGGGGCGGTGTGGGTTGGCAGGACACGCCGTAAACCCGTCCCTGGGGGCTCGATGGCGCCATCCATGGCGCCAACGGTCCTGCCAACCCACACCGCCCCACTTCTGACGGTTCGACGCTGCTGTTGGTAGGTGTCGACCTTGGTCGACACGGTAGATCCACGCCATGCGTGGATGAATCTGCATCGGAATCGATTTTTCGATATCTGGGCGAAGCGCAGTCGAGCGTGGGCTCGGCTCTACAAAGAGCGGCCAGCCAAGCGCTTTTGCTTTTGCTTCTGCTTTTCTTCTTTCTTTTCCGTGGCGGACTCACTCGGAAATTGTCAGAGGCCGGGCGGGGTGTGT
>NZ_JAOCLC010000131.1:0-5336 GCF_029845105.1 Stenotrophomonas sp. GD03654
CGCCCACGCGCTGGTCGAAGCCCAGGCTCAGGCGGCCAGTGCGGCCCCACCACGATTCCAGCGCCACGCCGATCAGCGCACTGCCGTGCGGCGCGTTCCAGCCCGCCAGCGGCGCCCAGGCATCGACCCCGACGAAGCTGGCCTGCCAGTCCGCATCCGCACCATCAAGTCGTTGCTGCCATTCGGCATGCCCGAGCAGCGTCCAACGCCCCCAGCCACGCTCGCCGCGGATGCCGGCCAGCATCTGGCTGCGCTGCACGCGATTGGCTTCACCCCGCAGGCCGAAGCCGAAACCGCCCAGCTCATTGAAGGCATCGGTATCCACACGCGTGGTGCTGGCGCCCAGATACGGCGTCAACGACGCCCCGGCGCGACCGAAGCGATAGCCGCCTTCGACGCTGGCACTGCTGAAGCGGCCGCCGTAGCGCGCAGACACGCCGTACGCGCCGGCGCCCAGCAGCAGCTGGCGGTCCAACGCGCGGGTGAACTGGCCACTTCCGACCTGGGCCAGTGCGTAGCCACGCCCCAGGTTCCAGCCGGCATACAGCTGCGCCTGCGCCTGGCGATCACGTCCGCGGTCACCACCGAAGCTGCTGCCACCGTTGCTGCGGGTCTCGCCAAAGGCCACACCCATCAGGCCGTTGCTGCCCAGCGGCAGGTCCTGGCCCGCCATCCACCCGTGACTGTCGGCGGCGTTGCCGGCAAAGCTGCCCTGCCCCGCTTCACCCAGCGCGCTCTGCCAGGTACCGCGCAGGCGCGGCGCGGCCTGCACGCGGTCGAAGCGCTCGGCAATCGCACGTCGTGACATGTCGATGCTGTCGAAGGTGGCCGCTTCAGCACGCGCATGCGCTTGACCGGACAGGCTCTGCAGGCTGGCGGCCAGACCGTCATTGCCACCGCCGGTCCATTGCAGGGCGCCGGCCGCTGCACCAAAGGCCGATCCCTGCAAGCCTGCGTTTTTGTCGAGCGCTGCGAATGCACCCTCCAGACGCTGCGCAGCGGCCTGCGCGGACGCCCCCAGGCCGCTGGCCGCGGCGGTGACGCTGACCTGGGTCAGGTTCAACCAGGCGTTGTTGCTGTCGTAGCCGTAGCTGCTCTGCAGCAGCGACAGGCCCTGCAGGCCACTGGAGGTAGCCGGCGTACTGAAAGTGCCACTGAGTCCGCCTGCCGCATGGATCAGGTCCTGTCGGCTGCCGTTCTGTGGCACGTAGCCGGAAACGAAGCCGTGCACGCGCACACCGCCGTCGATCGCAGCATTTCCGGTGACCTGCAGCGCATTGGCGCCGAGCGCGATCATCAGCTGGCCACCGGCCTGCTGGACGTAGTTGCCCTCGATCGTGCCTGTGGTGTTGCCACTGGTGAGGAATACGCTGCTGCCGTTGACCACATTGCCGATCACGCGGGGCGTGCCACCGTTGAACTGCAGGCCGGTCGAATCCGGATCGGGCTGGCCGAGGATGGTCACGTTGGAACGGATCACGCCACCGTTCTGCAGCGACAGGATGCCGCGTTCGATGCGGGTGGCACCGGTGTAGCTGTTGTTGCCGGCCAGCACCAGGGTGCCCCCGCCCTGCTTGACCAGGCCGCCGCTGCCGACGATATCGTTGCGCCACGCCGAGCCGGTCGAGGCCACGTCCACGTTGGCGACCACATCACCCCAGTCGAAGCGCCCCGGACCGTTGATCGCACGACCGATGTCGAGCAGGCCATAGCCGAACACCGGATCCACGCCCGGGGCGCCGATGTCCTTGGCGGTACCCAGCAGGGTCTGCCGGACCAGATCGTTGCCGAAGTACGGGAAGCGCTGCCAGACCAGGGCCGCCGCACCGGAAACCAGAGGCGCAGCGAAAGACGTGCCGTAGTTCCAGTAGTAGCTGCCACCATTGGCATCCGGGTAGACCGCGCTGCCCGGCGCCGCCAAGCAGTAGCGGGCCGCCTGCCCGCAGGCATTGGCATAGCCGGCCAGTGCGCCGGGCGTATACGGATCCACCGCCGTGGCCACCAGCCAGCCACGCTCCAGATCGGCTGCAGGCAGTGAACCGGCCACGCCCTTCTGGCTGGGCAACGCAGCCAGGCTGCTCGGCTCGCTGCGCCCATCATTGCCGGCGGCGAACACCACCAGGCCACCGTGATTGATCACGAACGGCCGGTATTCGGCAGCCACCTGCGCGGTGGTCGGCAGGTCGGTCCAGTACAGGCCGCCCCACGAGTTGTTCATCACCTTCACGTTGTAGTTGATCAGGTCCTGGTGGACCTGGGCCACGCCCAGCGGGCCGCTGAAGGCATTGCCGCGACCACTGCCGTCATCGGTCGGCGGCTTGTCGGAAATGATCCGTGCCGACACGATCTGCGCGCCCGGTGCGATGCCGCCCGGCCAGGACCCTACTGCCGCACCGGCGGCAAGGCTGGCGACGGCCGTGCCATGCCCGACCACGTCGTCGACACCCAGGTTGTTTTTGGCCGGGTCGATGTAATTGAGGTTGGCGACCACCCGCCCGTTCAAGGCCACCGCATTGCGCTGCACGCCCGAATCGACGATGCCGATGCGTACGCCCTGCCCGGTCAGGCCGGCAGCCTGTGCGGCACGCGCGTTGGTGACTGACAGATGCGCATCGAAGGCCGGCTCCTGCGGCTTGGCCGGCGGCGGCGTGGTGGGAGGCGGCGTGGTCGGTGGCACAGGCGTGGTCGGCGGCGGATCGACACGCACATTGCTGCCGCCCCCGCCTCCGCCGCCGCAGGCGGTCAGCGCCACGGCCAGCGCGGTTCCCAGGGCAGACCTCACCATCATCGTGCGTTCCATCGATTCCTTCCCATGTACGTTGTCCTGCCTTCATCCCGGCAGGCGTGCGGCCGCGCTCAGCGGCGGCCCTCCCCGACCCTCTATACTTGGGCCGACCCCCACGCAGTCTGCCGGGAAACCCGGGCACATCCAACGGCCCCCGGTCTCCTTTCCGAACATTGCTTACGCATCAACGAGATTGCCATGTCCAACATCGTCATCGCCGCCGCCAAGCGCACCGCCATCGGCTCCTTCCTCGGCCAGTTCAATGGCGTGCCGACCCCCACCCTTGGCGCGGCCGCCATCGCCGCCGCCCTGGAGCAGTCGGGTGTCCCGGCCAGCGACGTTTCTGAAGTCCTGATGGGCTGCGTGCTGCCGGCCAACCTCGGCCAGGCGCCGGCCCGCCAGGCGGCGATCGCCGCCGGCATCCCGCTGTCGACCGGTGCCACCACGCTGAACAAGGTGTGCGGCTCGGGCATGAAGACCATCATGCTTGGCCATGATCTGATCAAGGCCGGTTCGGCCCGCATCGTGGTTGCCGGCGGCATGGAATCGATGTCCAACGCCCCGCACATGCTGCCGAACTCGCGTACCGGCAACCGCTTCGGCAACTTCCAGGCGGTCGACCACATGGCCCACGACGGCCTGGTCAACGCCTACGATGGCAAGGCCATGGGCGAATTCGCCGAATGCGCCGTGGACAAGTACCAGTTCAGCCGCGAAGAGCAGGACGCCTACGCGATCGAATCGGTCAAGCGCGCGCAGGCCGCGCAGGCCAACGGCGCATTCGCCGACGAGATCGTCGCGGTCAAGGTCGCCACCCGCAAGGGTGAGGTCGAGGTCGCTACCGATGAACAGCCCGGCCGATCCGACATTGCCAAGATCCCGACCCTGCGCCCGGCCTTCAAGAAGGATGGCAGCGTCACCGCCGCCAGTTCCTCCAGCATCTCCGACGGCGCCGCTGCAGTGGTCCTGCTGACCGAGGAAGACGCGGCCGCGCGCGGCATCACCCCGCTGGCCCGCATCGTCGGCCACGCCACCCATTCGCAGGAGCCGGAGTGGTTCACCACCGCGCCGATCGGTGCGCTGCACACGCTGCTGGAGAAGACCGGCTGGTCGCTGGACCAGGTCGACCTGTTCGAAATCAACGAAGCCTTCGCCGTGGTGGCGATGGCGCCGATGCGCGAACTGGGCATCCCGCATGACAAGCTCAACGTGAATGGCGGCGCCTGCGCACTGGGCCATCCGATCGGTGCCTCCGGTGCGCGCCTGGTGGTGACGCTGATCAACGCCCTGCGCACGCGCGGTGGCAAGCGCGGCATTGCCACCCTGTGCATCGGCGGTGGCGAAGCAACGGCTATCGCCATCGAATTGATTTAAATGGATTTAACGATGATTTCGCAAAAATGAATGCGGGATCGCTTGACACCCAATCTTGGCTTGTCATCATGTTGTCGGCGCGCAGCATGCGCGTTGCCTAATTCTAACGACGAGGATTTACACAATGAGCATCAACAAGCTGCTGGTCGCGATGTCCCTGGCTCTGGCCCTGGCCGCCTGCTCGAAGCAGGAAGCTGCCCAGGACGCCGCTGCTTCGGCCAACGAAGCCGCCACCGAAGCCCAGGCTGCTGCCGACCAGGCCGCCGCTGCTGGCGCCCAGACCGCCGACGCTGCCCAGCAGGCCGCTGACACCGCCGCCACCGCTGCTGACGCTTCGGTTGACGCTGCTGCCCAGGCTGGCGCTGCTGCCACCGACGCCGCTGCCGGCGCCGCTGCTGACGCTGCCAAGGCTGCTGAAGGCACCGCTGAGAAGGCCAAGGACGCTGCTGAAGAAGCCAAGAAGTAATAACTTCTTTCTTCACGCTGTTCTGGAAAAGCCGCTGGTTCGCCAGCGGCTTTTTCTTTTGTCGAATGCGCGCGACTGAGCCGCTGCATCGCGACTCCCTCTTCACAATGGCATGAATAGGCTGGCGTCCCCATCCATTGCAGTACCGGAGACCGCCATGAAGATTCGTCCGATCACCACCACCCTGCTGGCCGCCTCCCTGCTGCTGGCCCTGGCGGCCTGCAAGGGCCCCGAAGCCGAACAGGCCAAGCAGGACGCACAGCAGGCCGCCGACAGCGCGGGCGCTGCCGCCCGTGACGCCGTGGACAAGGCCGCTGAAGCCACCCGCAACGCTGCCGACAAGACCGCTGCCGCTTCCGAGCAGGCTGCCGCCGATACCCAGCAGGCGCTGGACAAGGCTGCAGACGCCACCGCCAACGCCGCCGACAAGGCCAAGGACGCCGCAACCGACGCTGCCGCACACGCCAGCGACGCGACCGCCAACGCGGCACAGAAGGTCGCCGACAAGGCCCGCGATGTCGCCAATGACGCCAAGGCCAATGCCGCCAAGGAAGAAGCCAAGCACTAAGCCCTACCGGCAGCCGAGCGTCGACTCGGCGCTACAGGAAAAGCCGCGGCACTGCCGCGGCTTTTCTGCTTTTCGCTCTCTGCTTTTTCTGTTGATTCCGTGGTGGACGGCACGGAAATCGTCCAAGGCCGCGCGGGTGGGCT
>NZ_JAOCLC010000132.1:0-4539 GCF_029845105.1 Stenotrophomonas sp. GD03654
TGGGCCGCCACGCAGACGGTCACCTTGGCCGTTCCTGGCATGACCTGCGCGACTTGTCCTATCACCATTAAAAAGGCCTTGAGCAAGGTCGACGGTGTTAGCAAGACCGAGGTCGACTTCTCAACCAAGCTTGCCGTCGTAACGTTTGACGATGCGAAGACCAACGTCCAGGCGCTTAGCAAGGCGACGACGGATGTAGGCTACCCATCTGAGCTGAAGAAGTAAGGCAACAAATAACGGCAGCATCGCTAGAACCACGGCAGAGATGCCGCTCAGGCGATTCTGCCGGTCGTCATCGCGTGAGCAGCCTGTAAACGACCCACGGAGCCTGTTCCCTGAAGCGCACAACCGATTCAGTGACCGAGGCGTCGTACTAGTTGGCTTGGGCACAACGGATAAAAGAGAGAGCGGAATGCAAGAGTTAAACGAAGTTGGTTTGAGCGTGGCGGGAATGACTTGCCCAAGTTGTACAAGGCACGTTGAGGACGCGCTGCTGGCGGTCCCCGGCGTAACGCGAGCGGCTGTCGATTATCCATCGAACAAGGCGCAAGTCACAGGCAATAGGCTTGACGTGTCCGCGCTCGTAGCAGCAGTGGGCGCCCTTGGTTACGGTGCTACGCCTACAGACGAATTTGAAAGCAAAGAGCGCAGTGTTGAACAGCCAGGACTCCTTGGCAAAGCCGCCCAGTGGCTGAGCGGCGAGCGCGCGGTGGAGAAACCGGCAGGTCAGCTGCATGTGGCGATCATCGGTACTGGCGGCGCCGCTGTGGCAGCAGCGCTGAAGGCAGCTGAAAACGGTGCCCGTGTCACCCTGATCGAGCGGGGAACTATCGGCGGCACCTGCGTCAACGTGGGCTGCGTCCCTTCTAAGATCATGATTCGGGCAGCGCATATCGCTCATCTGCGACGCGAAAGTCCTTTTGACGTGGGACTGTCGGCAACGCCCCCAGTTGTCCTGCGTGACCGTCTGCTGGCGCAACAGCAGGCCCGTGTGGACGAGCTGCGTCATGCTAAATATGAAAGCATCCTCGAAAGCAATCCGTCGATCAATCTGGTGCGAGGCAGCGCCCGATTCAAGGATGGCCAAACGCTTATCGTGGAAGCGGCAGAAGGTGACACTCGCGAAGTGGCCTTCGATCGCTGTCTCATTGCCACTGGTGCAAGCGCTGCCATCCCGCCGTTGCCTGGTCTTGCAGGAACGCCATATTGGACGTCCACCGAAGCCCTGGTTAGCGAAGCCATTCCTAAACGGCTGGCAGTAATTGGCGCCTCGGTCGTAGCACTGGAACTGGCACAAGCGTTTGCGCGCTTGGGCAGCGAGGTGACGGTCCTGGCCCGGCGCACCTTGTTTGCCAGTGACGACCCTGCCATTGGCGAGGCCGTGACTGCAGCTTTCCGTGCGGAAGGCATCACGGTGCTGACACAGACGCAGGCGAGTGCCGTGACCTATTGCGACCGCCAATTCATCCTGACGACCGCGCAGGGCGAGTTAAAGGTGGATCAATTGCTTGTTGCCACCGGCCGCACGCCAAATACCGCAAGCCTGAATCTCGAGCGCGCAGGTGTGACGTTTGACTCGCAACATCGCATCCTGATCGATCAAGGCATGCGCACGAGTGCTTCGAACATTTACGCAGCTGGCGACTGCACTGACCAGCCTCAGTACGTCTACGTTGCAGCCGCGGCTGGTACCCGGGCTGGCATTAATATGACCGGCGGCGACGTAAAGCTCGATCTCGACGCCATGCCGGCAGTCGTGTTCACCGATCCGCAAGTTGCCACGGTAGGCTACAGTGAAGCAGAGGCCCAGCGCATTGGTCTGCAAACCGAAAGCCGTACGCTCACGCTCGACAATGTGCCGCGTGCACTCGCCAACTTCGATACCCGCGGCTTTATCAAGCTTGTTGCTGAGGCAGGGTCCGGACGCATTCTCGGAGTCCAGGCTGTGACACCGGAAGCAGGCGAAATCATCCAGACTGCCGCGATTGCCATCCGGGCCCGCATGACCGTCCAGGATCTGGCTAACCAGCTTTTCCCTTACCTCACCATGGTTGAAGGTCTCAAACTGGTGGCACAGACTTTTTCGAAGGATGTGACACAGCTATCGTGCTGTGCCGGCTAAACCTTGGGCACCAAAACAGGGACAGAGGAGTTTTTATGTTTTGTGACATCAGACTTAAATTACGCCGTGTACGCGCGTGCTTGACGATCGTACTGGCAAGTACCGCAACGTTAGGCATGCCAAACCAAGCGTTGGCGGCTTATGATTTTTCTAAGCTCGGCGCCGCGATTGAAACATTGTCGCCAGAGACCGTCAGTGATTGGGAAAAGAAGGCCAGGGCTGGCGATGCCATGGCTCAGAACATCATGGGTCTTGCGTACAAATGCGGTATGGGCGTAAAGCAAAACCACGCGGCATCGATCCAGTGGTTCCGCAGGGCGGCCGAGCAGGGTGAAGCCGATGCACAGTTCAACCTCGGGCGCCTCTACGGAAGTGAAGTCGACGGTATGTATAAGAATGGGCGTGCGGCTCCTGCCAACGATGCAGAGGCTTTCAAGTGGTACCGCCTCGCTGCCGAGCAGGGACACACGCAGGCTCAAGTCAGGCTGGCCCAGCTGTTTGCAAAGGGTCTTACCGACATCGCGCCCGACCAGGTGCAGGCATACCAGTGGATGAGTCTGGCCGCAGCGTCGGGAGAACCGACAGCAGCAAAAGTCGTTGCAGACTATGCAGCTCAAATGAAGCCCGAACAGTTACAGCAAGCCCAGCTGCTGGCCGAGGAATGGCAACGCCGGCAAGGCACAAAGTAATTCGTCTTTTTTAAGCGCAGGACGTAACCGCCGAGTAAGGTTTATCTCGGTTGATCGCTGCCCGATATAACAGGTGGAAAATGGACAAGACTATTTATTCCAAAAAGATTGCCGAAAGCCTTTCATCTGGCAATCATCCTAAAGAGTTCGCAACGCTCTTTGTCGCGCTGCTCCGACAGCTAGCGATGGGGGGACCTGTATCACGCGAAAAGCTCGCCGGCGCACTCGGATGGTCTGGAGCGAGAGTTGCAACGGTACTTGAGCAGGCACCTGGTACGGAATATGACGACGAGGCCAATATCATTGGACTGGGGCTGACACTACGTGAAACCTCTCACGTTTTTGAGGTGGATGGCCGTCATTTGTACACATGGTGTGCGCTGGACACCTTGATGTTTCCCGCCTTGACCGGCAAGATTGCCCGTGTCACTTCCCGCTGCGCCGCCACCGGTAGGCCGATCACTCTCACCGTTGCACCAGAAGCAGTGCTTCATGTCGAACCGGCAGAAGCAATGGTTTCACTGCGAACTCCGGATACTTCGCCCGACATTCGTTGTTCGTTTTGCTGTCATGTGCATTTCTTTGCGTCTCCGTCTATTGCAAATTCGTGGGCTTCGACCCACCAAGGGATTGAGGTCGTGCCTGTCGAGAGTGCGTTCGACCTTGGTCATGATGTCGCGCTTAAGCTGCTAGAGGACTGCGAGGAAAGCCCAGTATGAATGCGTACTCGATATCGAAGCTGGCTGATGATGCTTGCGTCAGCGTGCATGTCGTGCGCGACTACATGATACGCGGCTTGTTGCACCCTGCTCGGCGAACCGAAAGTGGCTAGAACATTTTCGATGACAAAACACTCGGAAGGCTGCGGTTTCTCCGCGCAGCCTTCGAGTCCGGAATTGGGCTCGACGAACTGGCGCGACTTTGCAAAGCATTGGACGCAGACGATAGCGAAAGCCTGGACCGATGCGTCGAGCGCGTGCGATGGAAGATCGACGTGCGTCGAACAGTTTTGACTGTCGTCGAGGCCTCTTTGAATGAAATGGCGGCCGGTGCAGCTACTTGAGGTCCGGCCGGTAAAAGCGTTGGAATTAGCCACTTCGTATATAATATATTGATTAATATAGCTTTTTCGATGAATGTTTGACTAAAGCCTTTATCGCGACAGTGACTCCTGAAGCTGCTTAAACTGCCCCTGAATCACCGCTTTTTCCTGAAGAATCAACTTGTTCTCATCGGACAGAACTTCCGCTCTATTCTGAGAGGCTTTCAGATCCGTTTTGGTGACCTCTAATGCTTGGGATAGTACGGCCACCTGCTTATCGGCATCTGCTTTCTGGCTTGCGAGTGCGGCAATATTATCCGCCAATTGTTTGCTTTCATGCTTCCGCTCCCGGTTTTTTGCCGAGGCGTCGTTAAGTTGATGCTCCAAGTTCTGGATATCGGCCACTTGCCTATCCAAGGTGCTTTTGTGCATCGCATTGGCCTGTTCGAGCTCATGCGTTTGTCGTTGTAATTGCGCATTAGTGTCTATCAGCTCGGACGCTCTTGACTCGGCTTGGATGAGCCGGTTTTGCAGGTCTTGAATCTGGTCTTTCAGGCCCCGGTTAACCATCTGGAATTGCTCGCGCTCCTGCTGCCGGTCTTCGGCGGTGCGTTGCTGGTAGGGGGCACCTCAGAAAACGGAAAATAAAGCACGCTAAGCTGTGGAAGCCCCTGCCAAGCTCGTTC
>NZ_JAOCLC010000133.1:0-4048 GCF_029845105.1 Stenotrophomonas sp. GD03654
CCCACCAGCCCGCCTTACGCGCATTTTCCGTGATTGCCCATCAAGCCAGGCAGCCCCCCGCCGATACCTTCATCAGCGCCGGCTGGGCTTGCCCAGCCGCCCCTTCCGGGGGGCACTTCCACGCCCTTCCAGGGCTGGAAAACCCCGGAAAAACAGCCTCCGGCAACGAATTGCGGCTTCAACGGAATTCACGGCTAAAGGTTGTTGACAAAGCGCCGTTATTCATTTGGCAACAGCGAAGCACACAGCCACACAAAAAAACAGGCGGCGCTTCGTTTCATTCACCAACGGGTTCCATATAAGAGGAGACGACCCCATGGCACAGGTAATCAACACCAATACGATGTCGCTCAACGCTCAGCGCAACCTGAGCACCAGCGGCAACTCGCTGGCCACCACCATCCAGCGCCTCTCGTCCGGTCTGCGCATCAACAGCGCGAAGGACGACGCCGCCGGCCTGGCGATCTCGGAGCGCTTCAGCACCCAGATCCGCGGCCTGGACGTGGCCATCCGCAACGCCAACGACGGCATCTCGCTGGCCCAGGTCGCCGAGGGCTCACTGAGCGAAGTCGGCAACAACCTGCAGCGCATCCGCGAACTGGCCGTGCAGGCCTCCAACGCGACCAATTCCAGCAGCGACCGCAAGGCCCTGCAGGCCGAAGTGACCCAGCTGGTCAGCGAAATCGACCGCGTCGCCAAGCAGAGCGACTTCAACGGCACCAAGCTGCTGGACGGCTCGTTCACCAGCCAGCTGTTCCAGGTCGGTGCCAATGCAGGCCAGGCCATTGCGATCAACAGTGTGGTGGATGCAAAGGCTGAATCGCTGGGTGCCACCACCTTCGTCGATGCCGGCAGCGCCGCCCTGGCTGACACAACCGTTGATGCCGCTGCCGGCAAGCTGGCCAACATCACGGTTGGTGGCGTCAGTATCGGCGACGTCAAGTTCGACTACACCACCCCGCCGGGCGCACCTGCCACCCCGGCCGAGATCGCTGCGGTGCGCAAGGTCAATCAGGACAACGCCACCAAGGCACTGGCTGCCGCCCTGAACGGCAAGATCGGCGAAACGGGCCTGCACGCCGCGCAGTCCACCACCCCCGGCGAAGTCACCCTGACCTCGGTCAAGGCCGACAACACCGTCGCTGGTGTCACTTTGAAGATTGGGCCGGCCGCCACCGCAACCGCCCTGAACGCTCCTGCCGCCGGCACCACCGCCTCTCACGTAGCAGATATCAAGATCGACACCGTTGCCGGCGCACAGCAGGCACTGGAAGTTGTCGACAAGGCTCTGGAGTCGGTCAACAGCGTCCGCGCCGATCTCGGCGCGATCCAGAACCGCTTCACCTCCGTGGTGGCCAACCTGCAGACCTCCTCGGAGAACCTGTCGGCCTCGCGCAGCCGCATCCGCGATACCGACTTCGCCAAGGAAACCGCCGAACTGACCCGCACCCAGATCCTGCAGCAGGCCGGTACGTCCATGCTGGCCCAGGCCAACCAGGTACCGCAGAACGTGCTCAGCCTGTTGCAGCGCTGACATGAGTCGTCCCCGAAGCACGTCGGGGGCGTCTAACCCAACTCACGTGCAACCGCTCAAGGACCTCTCCTCATGGCACAAGTCATCAACACCAACACGATGTCGTTGAATGCTCAGCGTAACCTGAGCACCAGCGGCAGCTCGCTGGCCACCACCATCCAGCGCCTGTCCTCCGGTTCTCGCATCAACAGCGCCAAGGACGACGCCGCTGGCCTGGCGATCTCCGAGCGCTTCGGCACCCAGATCCGCGGTACCGACGTGGCCATCCGCAATGCCAACGACGGCATCTCGCTGGCCCAGGTCGCCGAAGGTTCGCTGACCGAGATCGGCAACAACCTGCAGCGTATCCGTGAACTGTCGGTGCAGTCGTCCA
Organism: Stenotrophomonas sp. GD03654; assembly: GCF_029845105.1. Classification (NCBI taxonomy): domain Bacteria; kingdom Pseudomonadati; phylum Pseudomonadota; class Gammaproteobacteria; order Lysobacterales; family Lysobacteraceae; genus Stenotrophomonas; species Stenotrophomonas sp. GD03654. The sequence continues at coordinate 1,908 of NZ_JAOCLC010000133.1, forward strand.
ACGCCACCAACTCCGCCAGTGACCGCAAGGCCCTGCAGGCCGAAGTGACCCAGCTGGTCAGCGAAATCGACCGCGTTGCCAAGCAGTCCGAATTCAACGGCACCAAGCTGCTGGACGGCTCGTTCTCCAGCCAGCTGTTCCAGGTGGGTGCCAACGCGGGCCAGGCCATCGCCATCGACAAGGTGGTGAATGCAAAGGCAGATTCCATTGGCAGCTCATCGTTTGCATCCAACGGCACTCTGACCATCAGCAACACCCCGGCTGATCTGACTAGTGGCAAGATCAGCGGTGTTAAGGTTGGAGCCGTCAGCTTGGGTGACATCTCTTTCGAACAAGGTTCCGGCGCTACGGCAGCAGAAGCTGAAGCAGCCACCCGTCAGAACGCACTGACCGCTACGGTTGCTGCGCTCAACGCCAAGATTGGCGAAACCGGTGTTCACGCAGCTCAGACGGTGGCAGCTGACGGCACTCTGACCCCCGGCTCGATTACTCTTACTTCTGTCAAGGCCGACCTTGACACCGCGGGGGTCGCCGCAGTAGCCGTTACAGGCGCAACTGGAGTAGCTATTGGCGCGCAGATTGGCGCCGGTACTGCAACATCCTCGCACCTGCAGGACCTCGATATCACGACTGTCGCCGGCGCACAGCGCGCCTTGGAAATTGTTGATAACGGCCTGAACTCAATCAACAGCACCCGCGCCGACCTCGGTGCCATCCAGAACCGCTTCACCTCGGTCGTCGCCAACCTGCAGACCTCGACGGAAAACCTGTCGGCCTCGCGTAGCCGCATCAAGGATACCGATTTCGCCAAGGAAACTGCCGAGCTGACCCGCACCCAGATCCTGCAGCAGGCCGGTACGGCCATGCTGGCCCAGGCCAACCAGGTACCGCAGGGCGTGCTCAGCCTGCTGCGCTGATCCGTCCATTGATCGACCACCGGGCGGCGGTTGAACTGCCGCCCGGTTCCTGAAACACGCTCCACCTTCGCCAAAGGAAAAGCACCATGGCACAAGTCATCAACACCAACACCATGTCCCTGAATGCTCAGCGCAACCTGAGCACCAGCGGCAGCTCGCTGGCCACCACCATCCAGCGCCTCTCCTCCGGTTCGCGTATCAACAGCGCCAAGGACGACGCCGCCGGCCTGGCGATCTCGGAGCGCTTCGGCACCCAGATCCGCGGTACCGACGTCGCCATCCGCAATGCCAACGACGGCATCTCGCTGGCCCAGGTCGCCGAAGGTTCGCTGACCGAGATCGGCAACAACCTGCAGCGTATCCGTGAACTGTCGGTGCAGTCGTCCAACGCCACCAACTCGGCCAGCGACCGCAAGGCGCTGCAGGCTGAAGTGACCCAGCTGGTCAGCGAAATCGACCGCGTTGCCAAGCAGTCCGAATTCAACGGCACCAAGCTGCTGGACGGCTCGTTCTCCAGCCAACTGTTCCAGGTGGGCGCCAACGCTGGTCAGGCCATCGCCATCGACAAGGTTGTTGATGCCACCACCGCAAAACTCGGCGCGTCCACGTTCGCAACAGGTACGCTGGCCTCCGGTGGTGCCGCCGCGATTGCGGCCGACACCACTGTCAGCGGAACCATCAAGGTTGGCACTGCGACCATCAAGCTGGATTCCGTCGAGGTCAAGGCTGGCGCAACCGAAGCTGAGCGCAACAAGGCCGCAGTTACCGCCATCAACTCCAAGCTGGGCGAGACCGGTATCCTCGCGGAGATCGACAAAACTGGCGCGATCAACGTCACGCAAGTGAAGGAAGGTGTTGCGCTTGCTGATGCTGATATAGCTCTGAAGCTTGGCACGGCGGATGCATTTGACCTCACAGCGACCACACCCGCTCCTGCCGCAGAACACCTGCAGGATCTCGATGTGTCCACCGTAACCGGCGCACAGAAGGCCATGGCAATGGTCGACAAGGCACTGGATTCGATCAACAACACCCGTGCAGACCTCGGCGCGATCCAGAACCGCTTCACTTCGGTCGTCGCCAACCTGCAGACCTCGACGGAAAACCTGTCGGCCTCGCGTAGCCGCATCAAGGATACCGATTTCGCCAAGGAAACCGCCGAGCTGACCCGCACTCAGATCCTGCAGCAGGCCGGTACGGCCATGCTGGCCCAGGCCAACCAGG
>NZ_JAOCLC010000134.1:0-4042 GCF_029845105.1 Stenotrophomonas sp. GD03654
CCTCCGACTTCTCCTTCATGCCGGCCTCGGCGTAGTCGCGTACGTCCTGGGTGATTTTCATCGAACAGAAGTGCGGACCGCACATCGAGCAGAAGTGCGCCAGCTTGTGCGCATCCTTCGGGAGGGTCTCGTCGTGGAACTCCTTGGCCTTCTCCGGATCCAGGCCAAGGTGGAACTGGTCTTCCCAGCGGAACTCGAAGCGCGCCTTGCTCAATGCGTTGTCGCGCACCTGCGCACCCGGATGGCCCTTGGCCAGATCAGCCGCATGCGCGGCGATGCGGTAGGCCATGATGCCGTCGCGCACATCCTGGCGGTTGGGCAGGCCGAGATGCTCCTTCGGCGTCACGTAGCAGAGCATGGCCGTACCGAACCAGCCGATCATCGCCGCGCCGATCGCGCTGGTGATGTGGTCGTAGCCGGGCGCGATATCGGTGGTCAGCGGCCCCAGCGTGTAGAACGGCGCCTCGCCACACTCACGCAGCTGCTTGTCCATGTTCTCCTTGATCAGCTGCATCGGCACGTGGCCGGGGCCTTCGATCATGGTCTGCACATCGTGCTTCCAGGCAATCTTCGTCAGCTCACCCAACGTTTCCAGCTCACCGAACTGCGCGGCGTCGTTGGCATCGGCGATGCAGCCCGGGCGCAGGCCGTCTCCCAGCGAGAAGGTTACGTCGTAGGCCTTCATGATCTCGCAGATGTCTTCGAAATGCGTGTAGAGGAAGTTCTCCTTGTGGTGCGCCAGGCACCACTTGGCCATGATCGAGCCACCGCGGCTGACGATGCCGGTCACGCGCTTGGCAGTGAGCGGCACATAGCGCAGCAGCACGCCGGCATGGATGGTGAAGTAGTCCACGCCCTGCTCGGCCTGCTCGATCAGCGTGTCGCGGAAGATCTCCCAGGTGAGCGCCTCGGCACGGCCGTCGACCTTTTCCAGCGCCTGGTAGATCGGCACGGTACCGATCGCCACCGGCGAGTTGCGGATGATCCACTCGCGGGTTTCGTGGATGTGCTTGCCGGTGGACAGGTCCATCACCGTGTCACCGCCCCAGCGGATCGCCCACACCAGCTTCTCCACTTCCTCGGCAATGCCCGAAGAGACGGCGCTGTTGCCGATGTTGGCGTTGATCTTGGTCAGGAAATTGCGGCCGATGATCATCGGCTCGCTTTCCGGGTGGTTGATGTTGTTGGGCAGCACCGCACGGCCACGGGCGATTTCGTCGCGCACGAATTCCGGGGTGATGATCTTCTGGATCGACGCGCCGAACGCCTCGCCCGGGTGCTGCTGCAGCAGGCCGGCATCGCGGATCGCGTCCAGCCGCTGGTTTTCGCGGATGGCGACGAATTCCATTTCCGGCGTGACGATGCCGCGGCGCGCGTAGTGCATCTGGGTGACGTTGGCGCCTGCACGCGCACGGCGTGGCAGGCTGCGCGCGGGGAAGCGTACCGCATCAAGCTTCGGGTCATGCTCGCGATCGCGGCCGAACGATGAACTCAGTCCTTCGAGCTGCTCGGTATCACCGCGCTCTTCCACCCAGCCGCGACGCAGTTCCGGCAAACCGGCGGACAGATCGATGCGCACCTCGGGATCGGTGTACGGGCCCGACGTGTCGTAAACGGTCACCGGTGCATTCTCTTCACCACCGAACAAGGTCGGCGTGCGGGTCAGCGCGATCTCGCGCATCGGCACCTGCAGATCCGGGCGTGACCCGGGCACGTGGATCTTGCGCGAGCCGGGAATGGGCCGGATCACGGATTCGGAGAGTTGCTGGGCCTGTTGCTGCAGGGCGGAGAGCTGTGCGTTCATCGGGCATCGTCCAGGAAGGTCAGGGACGAAGCGGCGGCGCACTGCGGCCGCGCACGAACGGTCCTTGGGCGGAGTCCGGGCACGGCTGCACTGCAAAGCTTCCCTACGCCGGTATGAGCCGGATCAGGTTCCAAGGGACTGTCTCAACCGTGGCCACATGGCCGCGGTACCCCCGCTTCTTGGTGTGCATTAGAGCATAGAACGCACTGCAGCTCCTGGCTGTTCCAGCCACGCACGACGTGGATCCGCTGTTTCTGTATTAACAGAACCGTGACATCGCATTCAGTAACGTGCACGCGCATCGTGCCGCTGCGGCCGATGTTTCCTCGCCGCCTTCGCGGCCCCTGCCCGGTCTGTGCTGCATGTCGCCGGCCCCTCGCAGCAAGCGCTGCTCGCTCCCCTCAATCCCTTGATCGGAGAAGCCCCTTCATGGTGTTTCGCGTTTCCATCGCACTGGTTCTGCTGCTGGTGCTGCTCGCCGGTGTTGCACCTGGCCCCTTCAATACCGTGGTGCAGAGCATCCTCGGCGAACTCATCCGCGGCATCGGCTGGCTGTACCTGCTGGTCGTGTTCCTGGCGCTTGTGTTCCTGATGTATCTGGCCTTTGGCCGCTTCGGCAACCTGCGCATTGGTGGCGAAGACGCCGAACCGGAGTTCTCGCGGGCCAGCTGGATGTCGATGCTGTTCGCCGCTGGCATGGGCATCGGTCTGGTGTTCTGGGGCGCCGCCGAGCCCATTTCGCACTTCAGCAAGCCACCGGAAGGGCTGGCACCTGAAAGCATGGACGCTGCGCGTGCTGCCATGCGCTACGTGTTCTTCCATTGGGGCCTGCACCCCTGGGCCATCTATGCGCTGATCGGCCTGGCAATGGCCTGGTTCCAGTTCAACCGCAACGGCCGTGGGTTGGTCAGTGACATGCTGCAGCCGATCATCGGCCGCCACCACCGCGGCTGGATCGGCCGCGTGGTCAACATCGCTGCCGTCGTCGCCACTGCGATTGGTGTCGCTACCACGCTGGGCTTCGGCACCATCCAGATCGCCGCCGGCATGGAGCGCGTGTTCGGCCTGCACGCAGGGCCCCCGCTGCAGCTGGTGATCATTGCGGTGGCGTTCGTGCTCTACATGGCTTCCACGCTCAGCGGCGTCGACCGCGGCGTCAAATGGCTGTCCAATTTCAATCTGGCGTTGGCCGCCGTGCTGTTGCTGCTGGTGCTCGTGCTCGGCCCGACCGGTGCGATCTTCAACACGTTCACCACCACGCTGGGCTCCTACCTCAACCAACTGGTGACGATGAGCCTGCGCATGTCGCCGTTCTCATCCAGCACCTGGGTGGCCGACTGGACGATCTTCTACTGGGCCTGGTGGATTTCCTGGGCGCCCTTCGTGGGTTCATTCATCGCGCGCATCTCGCGCGGGCGCAGCGTGCGCGAGTTCGTGATCGGCGTGGTGCTGGCACCGACGCTGCTGGGCTTCTTCTGGTTCTCGGTGTTTGGCGGTACCGCGATCTGGATGCAGATCTTCGGCCAGGCCGATCTGATGCAGGCACTGGGCAATGGCTATGAGACGGTGCTGTTCACGATGTTCGACAGCATGCCGCTGCCGTTGCTGCTGTCGTGCATCGCGCTGGTGCTGCTGATGATCTTCTTCGTGACCTCGGCCGACTCGGCGGTGCTGGTGCTGGCCAGCATGTCCACCGATGAAGCCGGCGATCCGCCACCCAAGCGCAAGCTGGCCTGGGGCGTGGGCGTGGCGCTGATTGCCGGCGCACTGCTGCTGGCCGGCGGCCTGGATGCGCTGCAGGGCATGATCACCATTGCGGCGTTGCCGTTTGCGCTGCTGATGGTGCTGGTGATGGTGTCGCTGTACCGGGTGCTGGACCAGGAGTACACGCGGGAGCGGCGGCAGGCGCAGCGCCAGCGGCATATGATCGATGCGTGGATCGCACGCGAGATGGCCGCGCAGGAGGAGACCCAGGCGGAGGCCGCACGCGCGCACGATCAGGATTGAGGGGGGTTTTGCAGCCTGCGGCTGCACCGCTTTTCTCAAGCAACGACAACAGCAACCTCAAAAGCAGCTCTGGGTTGCTGCTGGTTTGGCGGGGCGGTGTGAGCTGGCAGGACACGCCGTAAACCCATCCCTGGGGGCTCGATGGCGCCATCCATGGCGCCAACGGTCCTGCCAGCCCACGCCGCCCCACCCCCGACAGTTTCCGTGTGACGGTGGGTTTTCCACGCTATG
>NZ_JAOCLC010000135.1:0-3854 GCF_029845105.1 Stenotrophomonas sp. GD03654
CCTAAAGTCCCCCACAGCGGGGCCGATATCGAGCCTGACACCGGGACTTCCGGCAGAACCAGGACCCCTCGATGAACGACAAGACCAGCTCCGCCGCCAGCGCCGGTGGCGAATTCCTCAGCTTCACGCTCGGTGCCGAGCACTACGGCGTGGACATCCTCAAGGTGCAGGAAATCCGCGGCTACGACGCCGTCACCCGCGTGCCGGATGCCCCGGACTACATCAAGGGCGTGATCAACCTGCGCGGCACCATCGTCCCGGTCATCGACCTGCGCCTGAAGCTGCGCCTGGACAACGCCCGCTATGACGCCTTCACCGTGATGATCGTACTGAACGTGGAAGACCGCGTGGTCGGCATCGTCGTTGACAGCGTTTCCGACGTGATCCCGCTGTCGGCCGAACAGATCCGCCCGACCCCGGAATTCGGCGCCGCCGTCGATACCCGCTTCATCTCCGGTATCGGCACGCAGGACGACCGCATGCTGATCCTGCTCGACATCGAGACCCTGCTGGACAGCGCCGACATGGGCCAGGCCAACATCGTCGAAGACGCCGCTGCCTGATCGAACGGACCTGCTTCACGTTCTGGTCACAAAACCCTTCAGTTCCCGCCGGCAGTGCCGATAGGGGGACAGAAGCCGGTCGCGCAGGAGCGCGCAGAACCGGAACGACCATCACCATCCCCGGAGATACACCTCGATGAAGTCCCTGCTTGCGTTCGTTTCGGCCGCTGTCCTGGCCACCACCGCTTCCGCCGCGTTTGCCCAGTCGGCCGACATGATCCCGCCGGAACTGGCACCGCGCTCGGTCGGCAAGGACGGCATGGTCTGCGGCAAGGTCGAGAAGGCCCGCTACGCAGAAGGTTCCGAAGGCCAGCCGACCTTCCTGTACATGGGCGGCGCCTTCCCGCGCCACACCTTCTCGGCGCGCATCGCCGGCGAGAACCGCGGCAAGTTCTCCTTCCCGCTGGAAACCCTGGAAGGCAAGACCGTCTGCGTGATCGGCAAGATCCAGCGCGATGCCTCGCGCGCGGAAATCGAAGTCAGCTCGCCGGCCGGCCTGAAGCTGGCGAACATCAAGTAATCCGCCGTCCGTCGAACCACGCCGGACCTGGTACCGGCGTGGTTTCTGCTGCAACCGGGCCCGAGGCCCGGACGCGTCTGCCTTAGGAGATCGCAACGCCCATGCCGTGGATCAACAACCTCAAACTGATGCCGAAGCTGCTGCTGACCTTCGGCGTCCTCCTGCTGGTGATGTTGCTGCAGGGCATCGTCGCCTATCGCGGCCTGCATTCGCTGAACAATGTCACCACCGAGCTGGCGGGTTCTCGCATGGAGAGCATCCGCATGGCAGGCGAGATGCGCGGCATGCTGGGTGAATACCGCAACGCCGCCTACCAGCAGCTGATCCGCGCCAGCGACGACGTCAAGGCGGATGCACGCAAGCAGGGCGTCGAGCTGCGCGCGAGCATGGACAAGTCGATCAAGGAGTATCCGACCCTGGTCGACAACGCGCAGCAGAAGAAGCTGTTCGACACCTTCGCCAAGGAGTGGAAGGACGCCCTGGCCTCCTATGACAGCGTCACCGAGATGCTGGAACTGGACCTGCCGGACGACGCCATCGATACCTTCGTCGGCGAAACCCGCACCAAGCACCGCAAGGCCGCCTCGGCGCTGGAAGCGCTGATCGCCGAAGACAACCGCCTCGCCCGCGCCTCGCGCGAACAGGCCGCCTCCACGTATTCCGCCTCGGCCGTGCTGACCGTGATCGCCCTGCTGGGCGGCGCCGCGCTCGGCCTGGTGCTGGTCTGGCTGTTCGCCCGCGCCCTGGTCGGCAGCGTGCGCGGTGCCGTGTCGGTCGCCAACGACGTTGCCGGCGGCAAGCTCGATGGCCACATCGACGTCAGCCGCCAGGATGAAGTGGGCGAACTGATGCAGGCCATGCAGCGCATGCAGCGCGACCTGCGCGAACGCATCGAAACCGACCAGGCCGTCGCCCGCGAGAACCTGCGCATCCGCACGGCGCTGGATTACAGCTCAACCGGCGTGTACCTGACCGATACCAGCAACACCATCGTCTACAGCAACCGCGCCCTGCAGCAGACCCTGAGCCAGTACCAGGATGAAGTGCGCCGCGACCTGCCGGACTTCGACGCCCAGGCCTCGCTGATCGGCAAGCCGGTCACCGTGCTTGAACACCGCGGCGAGATGGACCAGACCCTGCTGGGCAACCTGAAGGCACACGGCGTGGCGCGTCGCCCGATGCAGTACGGCGATGCCCAGTTCGCCCAGGTGGTCTCGACCATCCGCAATGAAGGCGGCGACACCGTCGGCTACGTGGTGGAATGGCGCGACCGCACCCAGGAAGCACAGGTGGAAGCCGAAGTGGCACGCGTGATCGCCCAGGCAGCCGCCGGCGACCTGTCCGGCCGCATCGATGCCAGCGACAAGGAAGGCTTCTTCCTGCAGCTGGCCCAGCAGATCAACGGCCTGCTCGATGCCAACGCCGGCAGCATCGAACAGATCTCCGGCCTGCTCGCCGCGCTGTCGCAGGGCGACCTGACCGTGCGCATGCATGGTGACTACCAGGGCGTGTTCGCCCGTATGCGCGACGACGCCAACGCCACTGCCGCGCAGCTGAGCGAGATCGTCACCCGCATCAAGCAGTCCAGCCGTGCGATCAGCTCGGCTGCTGGCGAGATCGCCTCGGGCAACAGCGACCTGTCGCGCCGTACCGAACAGCAGGCCGCCAACCTGGAAGAAACCGCTGCCTCGATGGAGGAACTGACCTCCACCGTGCGTCAGAACGCCGAGCACGCCCGCCAGGCCAACCAGCTCGCCATCGGCGCGCATGGCGTCGCCTCGCAGGGTGGTGCAGTGGTTGGCCAGGTGGTCACCACCATGTCGGCCATCGAAGCCTCGTCGAAGAAGATCGCCGAGATCATCTCGGTCATCGACGGCATCGCTTTCCAGACCAACATCCTGGCGCTGAACGCTGCGGTGGAAGCCGCACGTGCAGGTGAACAGGGCCGCGGCTTCGCCGTGGTCGCCAGCGAAGTGCGCACCCTCGCCCAGCGCTCGGCTGCCGCCGCCAAGGAGATCAAGGGCCTGATCGACGACTCCGTCGGCAAGGTCAACGATGGCTCGGCACTGGTGCACAAGGCCGGCGCGACCATGGGCGAGATCGTCGCCTCGGTGCAGCGCGTGACCGACATCATGGCCGAGATCTCTGCGGCTTCGCAGGAACAGTCCGCCGGCATCGAGCAGGTCAACCAGACCGTGGTGCAGATGGACGAAACCACCCAGCAGAACGCCGCGCTGGTGGAAGAAGCCACCGCCGCCGCCCGCGCGATGGAAGAACAGGCCGGCCACCTCAGCGAGGCCGTATCGATCTTCGTGGTGGACGAAGCCGATACCGTGGTTGCCCCGCCGCGAGCCACTGCCCCGACCCCGGCCCCGCGTGCTGCTGCACCGGCAGCACCGGCTCCGGCGGCTCCGCCCGCCCGCCGCGCGGCGGGTGGTCGCCCGATGGCTACCGAACTGGCGGACGGAGACTGGCAGGAATTCTGAGGCCTGCCTGACCTGACGGACGAAGACGCCCCGGCCCTGTGCTGGGGCGTTTTTGTTTACGGGGTATCTGGATATCCAGCCAACGGCGAAGCCCCTCGGGGTGGTCGGCCGAAGCGCTGGGTTACTGAGAGTTGGCCGGGAGGGTCGGCTGCGCAGGGGACGCCGTGAATACGTCCCTGTAGGCTCGGGCGCGCCATCCATGGCGCTTACGCCCCTGCGCAACCAACCCTCCCGGCCACGGACAGTTTCCGTGCGCGTCCACCCCGGATTGAAGAAAGAAGAGCA
>NZ_JAOCLC010000136.1:0-3646 GCF_029845105.1 Stenotrophomonas sp. GD03654
CAGTCGACTCTACCCCGCCGCTCCACCGCCGGTTGGTCCGGTGGCTACGTTGGCACCAGCTCGATGCAATCCACCGGGCATGGGGGAATGCACAGCTCGCAGCCGGTGCACAGATCGGCAATGACCGTGTGCATGTACTTTGCGCCGCCGACGATGGCATCCACCGGGCAGGCCTGGATGCACTTGGTGCAGCCGATGCAGTCGGCTTCCACGATCAACGCCACCTGCGGCGCCTTGTGCTCGCCGCGCGCACGGTCGTAGGGCCTGGCCGGTACGCCCAGCACCTGCGCCAGTGCACGCGCACCGGCATCGCCCCCCGGCGGGCAGCGGTCCACATTCGCCTCGCCGCGCGCCATCGCCTGCGCGTACGGGCGGCAGCCGTCGTAGCCGCATTGCCCGCATTGGGTCTGCGGCAGCAGGCGGTCGAGGCGTTCGGTCAGGGGCGGGATCAGGCTCATGCGTGGCGAAGGCTGCGCGGTGGGGTCATTTCAGGGGTTTGCCACGGAACCAGCGCTCGTGGGCCAGCGCCAGCATCGGCTTGTCTTCGGAACTGTCGCCGTAGGCATGGATGCGCACGTAGCGCGACAGATCGAACTGGCGACGGATGTGCTCGACCTTGCGCGGGCCGCAGTCGCCACCGGCATAGCGACCGGTCAGACGACCGTCCTGGCTTTCCAGCCGGTTGCAGATCAACTGCAGGCCCAGCTGCTCGCACCATGGCCGCAGGTACAGATCCAGCGAGCCGGACACGATCACCACGGTGTGCTGCTGTTCCTTGTGCCAGCGGATCTGCTCCAGCATTTCCGGGCGCACCACGTCGGGCAGGAACTCACGCGAGAAACCGACCGCCAGCGTGGCGATGTCATCGCTGTGGCGGTCGCTGAAGGTCAGGCGGGTGACGCGTGCGCGTATGCGTTCGGCCGAGATCAGCTTCAGCTTGTACGCGGCCAGCCACGGGCCGACCTTCCACCACGCTTGCGCCAGCTGTTCGGCGGTGGCCACCCGGCGCAGGAAACGGCCATAGGTATCGCAGGTGGTCACGGTGTGGTCGAAGTCGAACAGCGCCAGTTCCATTCCGTTGCTTCCCATCGCGTTGCCTACGGTGGCCGGTGCTGCCGGCGGGCGCAGCCGAGGCCACGCCCGCTGCAGGCATCAGCGGACCGGCATGCCCGGCTGCGCGCCGCTGTCGGCGTCCAGCAACGCCAGCGCACCGCCGTCGAAACCGGCCGACAGGATCATGCCTTCGCTCAGGCCGAAGCGCATCTTGCGCGGGGCCAGGTTGGCGATGAACACCACGCTGCGGCCGACCAGCTTCTCCGGCTCGCCGTAGCTGGCGCGGATACCGGAGAAGATCTGGCGCTTGCCCAGTTCACCTGCATCCAGTTCGAAGCGCAGCAGCTTGTCCGAACCTTCCACGAACTCGCACACCAGCACCTTGCCGATGCGCAGGTCGAGCTTGGCGAAATCGTCGATGCCGATGTAGGTCGGGGCGTCGGCGCTCTTTGCGTCGTCCTTGGCCGGAGCCGGAGCGGCCGGCTTGGCGGCGGGGGCGGCAGCGGCGGCCGGCTGCAGGGTGTCCTTGGAGGCGTCGATCATGGCGTCAATCTTCTTCGGGTCGATACGGGTGAACAGCGGGGTGTACTCAGTGATGCGGTGGCCGAGCAGCGGCTGTGCCAGCTCGGTCCAGTCGTTCACCGGCGCGGCCAGGAAGGCCTCGGCCTGTGCGGCGGTGGCCGGCAGCACCGGCTTCAGGGCGGTGACCAGTACGCGGAACAGGTTCAGGCCCTGGCTGCACACGGCCTGCAGCTGCGCATCGGCGCCTTCCTGCTTGGCGATGACCCACGGCTTGACGTCGTCGATGTAGCGGTTGGCTTCGTCGGCCAGGGTCATGGTCAGGCGGATCGCCGCGGCCGGGTCGTTGCGTTCGTAGGCTTCACGGATCGGCGCTAGGCCATCGACGAAGCGCTGGTACTGCGCCGCATCGGGCAGCTGCGCGGCCAGCTGGCCGTCGAAGCGCTTGCTGATGAAGCCGGCGCAGCGGCTTGCGAGGTTGACGAACTTGCCGACCAGGTCGGCGTTGACACGGGCGATGAAGTCACCCAGGTTCAAGTCGAGATCGTCGACGCCACCGCCGGACTTGGCGGCGTAGTAGTAGCGCAGCGCTTCCGGCTCCAGGCCGGCATCGAGGAAGGTACGCGCCATCACGAAGGTGCCGCGCGATTTGCTCATCTTGGCGCCGTCCACGGTCAGGTAGCCGTTGACGTGCAGGCGGGTCGGCGCGCGGTGGCCGGTACCGTGCAGCACCGCCGGCCAGAACAGGCCGTGGAAGTTGACGATGTCCTTGCCGATGAAGTGGTGCAGCTCGGTGGCGGTGCCGGCGCGCAGGTGCGCTTCGAAGTCTTCGCCGATCCTGCCGCACAGGGTCTGGAAGCTGGACAGGTAGCCGATCGGCGCATCCAGCCAGACATAGAAGTACTTGCCTGGCTGGCCGGGAATCTGGAAACCGAAGTACGGCGCATCGCGCGAGATGTCCCACGCGCGCAGGCCACCTTCGGCATTGAGCCACTCACCCAGCTTGGCCTTCACGCCCGGCAGGGCAACATCGCCGGCCAGCCATTCGCGCAGGAACGCATCGAAGTGGCCCACCTCGAAGAAGAAGTGCTCCGAATCGCGCATCTCCGGCGTGGCACCGGAGATGACCGAACGCGGTTCCTTCAGGTCGGTCGGTGCATAGGTCGCGCCGCACACTTCGCAGTTGTCGCCATACTGGTCAGGGCTGCCGCAGTTCGGGCAGATGCCCTTGACGTAGCGGTCGGGCAGGAACATGCCCTTGGCCGGGTCGTAGAACTGCGCCACCGAACGCCGGCTGATGTGGCCGGCCGCTTCCAGCTTCAGGTAGAACTGCTCGGTCAGCGCCTTGTTGGCCGCCGAATTGGTTGAATCGTAGTGGTCGAAGGCCACGCCGAAGGCGGCGAAGTCACGTTCGTGGCTGGCCTGGATGTTGGCGATGAAGGTTTCCGGGGTGACCCCGGCCTTTTCCGCGGCCAGCATGATCGGCGTGCCATGGGTGTCGTCGGCGCAGACAAACCAGGCCTTGCCGCCGCTCATTCGCCGCGCACGCACCCAGATGTCGGCCTGGATGTAGCCGACCAGGTGGCCCAGGTGCAGCGGGCCGTTGGCGTAGGGCAGGGCGGTGGTGACGAGCGCGGTACGGGTCATGGTCGCGGGGTGAAGCCGAGGGGAACCGCAGAGTATCGCATGCCCGCAACGAGGTGACCCGGCCGGGGCCGGGTCACGGGGATGAAGCGGGGGCCGGGGCGCTTATTCGCGCTGCCAGGTCTGCGCGCGGCAGATGAAGGCGATGCAGCCGGACACGTCAAGCCTGGTGCCGCCGGGCTGCAGTTCCATCTTCGACTTGTAGGTCTTGCCGTTGGCCGGATCGAGGATGGTGCCGCCGGACCACTTGTTGGCGCCATCGGCCTTCAGGTTCCAGAGGATGGTCATGCCCTTCACCGGCTTGTTCTTGTTGGCGCCTTCACAGCCGTCGCAGACCGGGTTCGGGCCCTTGTCCGAGTGCAGGATGTCGACCACCTTGCCGGTCAGGGTGCCGTTGGCGGCCTGGGTGATCTCGACGATCGACTTCACC
>NZ_JAOCLC010000137.1:0-3433 GCF_029845105.1 Stenotrophomonas sp. GD03654
GGGTATAAACCCTGGCGATGACCTACTCTCGCATGGCTTGAGCCACACTACCATCGGCGCAGCTGCGTTTCACTTCCGAGTTCGGGATGGGATCGGGTGGTTCCACAGCGCTAATTTCACCAGGGAGGCTTTTGGAGAGTCGCACTCGTCCCTGAGGGACAAGGCGCCAGCCTCGCATAGTTCTTGTGACGTAGCGTGCACTTGGATGCTCTTACGACGTTGTCGTAAAGCCAAGGCAACTTGAGGTTATATGGTCAAGCCTCTCGGATCATTAGTATCAGTTAGCTCAATACATTGCTGTACTTACACACCTGACCTATCAACCACGTAGTCTACATGGTTCCTTCAGGGGGCTTGTGCCCCGGGAGATCTCATCTTGAGGCGCGCTTCCCGCTTAGATGCTTTCAGCGGTTATCGCTTCCGAACATAGCTACCCGGCAATGCCACTGGCGTGACAACCGGAACACCAGAGGTTCGTCCACTCCGGTCCTCTCGTACTAGGAGCAGCCCCTCTCAAATCTCCAACGCCCATGGCAGATAGGGACCGAACTGTCTCACGACGTTCTGAACCCAGCTCGCGTACCACTTTAAATGGCGAACAGCCATACCCTTGGGACCGACTACAGCCCCAGGATGTGATGAGCCGACATCGAGGTGCCAAACACCGCCGTCGATATGAACTCTTGGGCGGTATCAGCCTGTTATCCCCGGAGTACCTTTTATCCGTTGAGCGATGGCCCTTCCATACAGAACCACCGGATCACTAAGTCCTAGTTTCCTACCTGCTTGATCCGTCGATCTTGCAGTCAAGCACGCTTATGCCTTTGCACACAGTGCGCGATGTCCGACCGCGCTGAGCGTACCTTCGAGCTCCTCCGTTACTCTTTAGGAGGAGACCGCCCCAGTCAAACTACCCACCATACACGGTCCCCGACCCAGATAATGGGCCCAGGTTAGAACGTCAAGCACGACAGGGTGGTATTTCAAGGATGGCTCCACTGCAGCTAGCGCCACAGTTTCATAGCCTCCCACCTATCCTACACAGACGAACTCAACGTTCAGTGTAAAGCTATAGTAAAGGTTCACGGGGTCTTTCCGTCTTGCCACGGGAACGCTGCATCTTCACAGCGATTTCAATTTCACTGAGTCTCGGGTGGAGACAGCGCCGCTGTCGTTACGCCATTCGTGCAGGTCGGAACTTACCCGACAAGGAATTTCGCTACCTTAGGACCGTTATAGTTACGGCCGCCGTTTACTGGGGCTTCGATCAAGAGCTTCGCCTTGCGGCTGACCCCATCAATTAACCTTCCAGCACCGGGCAGGCGTCACACCCTATACGTCCACTTTCGTGTTTGCAGAGTGCTGTGTTTTTGATAAACAGTCGCAGCGGCCTGGTTACTGCGACCCTCTTCAGCTATAGCTCGCACGAGCCACCAAAAAGGGTGCACCTTCTCCCGAAGTTACGGTGCCATGTTGCCTAGTTCCTTCACCCGAGTTCTCTCAAGCGCCTGAGAATTCTCATCCTACCCACCTGTGTCGGTTTACGGTACGGTCTGCGTAAGCTGAAGCTTAGGAGCTTTTCCTGGAAGCGTGGTATCAGTGACTTTGCCATAAAGGCTCGTCTCGGTGCTCGGTCTTAGAGGATCCCGGATTTGCCAAAGATCCAAACCTACCGCCTTTCCCCAGGACAACCAACGCCTGGTACACCTAACCTTCTCCGTCCCTCCATCGCACTTACGCGAGGTGCAGGAATATTAACCTGCTTCCCATCGACTACGACTTTCGTCCTCGCCTTAGGGGCCGACTCACCCTGCGCCGATTAACGTTGCGCAAGGAAACCTTGGGCTTTCGGCGTGCGGGTTTTTCACCCGCATTATCGTTACTCATGTCAGCATTCGCACTTCCGATACCTCCAGCAGACTTCTCAATCCACCTTCAACGGCTTACGGAACGCTCCTCTACCGCGCATAACAAAGTTATGCACCCCAAGCTTCGGTTCACTGCTTAGCCCCGTTAAATCTTCCCCGCAGACCGACTCGACCAGTGAGCTATTACGCTTTCTTTAAAGGGTGGCTGCTTCTAAGCCAACCTCCTGGCTGTCTGTGCCTTTCCACATGGTTTTCCACTTAGCAGTGAATTTGGGACCTTAGCTGTGGGTCTGGGTTGTTTCCCTTTTCACGACGGACGTTAGCACCCGCCGTGTGTCTCCCATACAGTCCGTCTCGGTATTCGGAGTTTGCAATGGTTTGGTAAGTCGCGATGACCCCCTAGCCATAACAGTGCTCTACCCCCGAGAGGATACATATGAGGCGCTACCTAAATAGCTTTCGAGGAGAACCAGCTATCTCCGGGTTCGATTAGCTTTTCACTCCTAATCACACCTCATCCCCTACCTTTGCAACGGGAGTGGGTTCGGGCCTCCAGTGCGTGTTACCGCACCTTCACCCTGGGCATGACTAGATCACCCGGTTTCGGGTCTACTGCCCGCGACTATGCGCCCTTATCAGACTCGGTTTCCCTTCGCCTCCCCTATACGGTTAAGCTTGCCACGAACAGTAAGTCGCTGACCCATTATACAAAAGGTACGCAGTCACTCCTTGCGGAGCTCCTACTGCTTGTACGCACACGGTTTCAGGTTCTATTTCACTCCCCTCTCCGGGGTTCTTTTCGCCTTTCCCTCACGGTACTGGTTCACTATCGGTCGGTCAGTAGTATTTAGCCTTGGAGGATGGTCCCCCCATGTTCAGACAGGGTTTCACGTGCCCCGCCCTACTCGTCTTCACTGAAATGGCCCTTTCAGATACAGGGCTATCACCTTCTATGGCCGCTCTTTCCAGAGCGTTTTCCTAGAACCAAATCAGCTTAAGGGCTAGTCCGCGTTCGCTCGTCGCTACTTACGGAATCTCGGTTGATTTCTTTTCCTCTGGTTACTTAGATATTTCAGTTCACCAGGTTCGCTTCCAGCAGCTATGTATTCACTGCAGGATACCCGCAAGCGGGTGGGTTTCCCCATTCGGACATTACCGGATCAAAGCTTGTTGCCAGCTCCCCGATACTTTTCGCAGGCTGCCACGTCCTTCATCGCCTCTGACCGCCAAGGCATCCACCGTGTGCGCTTATTCGCTTGACCATATAACCGCAAGTTGCCTTGGGTTATATATGTGACCCGGGGGTACAAAGCCCGGATACGAATATAACGACTCAATCAATAAAGAGACTTCCGTCTCTCGCCTTAGCCTCACGACACGTCTGATAGAACATCTCAAACGCTCGCTACGTCACAAGTTTTAAAAGAACACGTACCAGCCACAGTGCTGATGCGTATAAAGATCGATTGTATGCGTCATTCAGAGAATGGTGGGTCTGGGTAGACTCGAACTACCGACCTCACCCTTATCAGGGGTGCGCTCTAACCACCTGAGCTACAGACCCG
>NZ_JAOCLC010000138.1:0-3267 GCF_029845105.1 Stenotrophomonas sp. GD03654
TGTAGGCTTGCTGCATGAGCCAGCCCCGTAAGCCCCGCTACCGCACAACCAACTGGAAACAGTACAACGCAGCTCTCAAGGCTCGCGGTTCCTTGTCCATTTGGCTGGACAAGCGCATGGCGTGGTTTGCCGCTGCCAGCGGCAAACGCGGACGCAGTCCGAAGTTCTCTGATGCCGCTATTCAATTTTGTTTGACGCTCAAGAACCTGTTTGGCCTGGCACTCAGGCAAACGACGGGTTTGGTGGAGTCTGTGCTTCAACTGTGTGGCCTTTCTTGGCCAGTGCCAGACTTCAGTACCTTGTGCAGGCGACAGTTAGATTTGAATGTCCAGATTCCGTACACCCGCAGTAAAGCAGGCTTGCACCTGCTGGTGGATTCAACAGGAATCAAGTTCCTGGGTGAAGGCGAGTGGAAATGCAAAAAGCATGGTCCTGAGCGCCACCGTCAATGGCGCAAGCTGCACATCGGCATTGACGCCAAGACACTGCAGATTCGAGCCATCTGTGTGACCTCGAACAACGTCAGTGACGCTGCAGTGATTCCTGATTTGCTACAGCAGCTGCCTGGGGATGAAACGCTAGAGAGTCTGACGGGGGATGGTGCATACGACACACAGCCAGCCTACGAAGCTGTCATCAGGCGTGGTGCTATCCCAATCATTCCTCCACGCAAGAATGCTCGAATTCGTAGGGGAAGTGTCTTTGAGCACCGCAATGCAGCCATTACTGCATGCAGGCGGCTAGGGCGAAGTATCTGGAAGCGCTGGATTGGCTATCACCGCCGAAGTTTGGTGGAAACCAAGATGAACTGCATCAAGCGATTAGGTGAACGAGTGATGTCTCGCACCTTTGAACGCCAAGTGAACGAGTTGCACATACGAGCAGCCATATTAAATCGATTTACAGAACTGGGCCGTCCTCAGACGGCGGCCGTGGCATAGCCACGGCTGGGTTTGGGGAAGCTCGCCCTGAAATTGATTTATGCAACAACGCCCCAGCGCTGACGAGTGGGCCGATCTCGATGGCCAGTCCCAGGTGGATCTGGCCATGCAGTCCAGTGGCTGGGAGCTGGAGAAGTCTGAAGTCGAGATGCTGTTGGAGCTGGCGCGGGAAACCGAGGCCGCCGGCACCGATGCCAAGGCCGAGGCACTGCTGGAGCTGATCTACAAGCTCCAGCAAGAGGAATGCGACCCGGCGCTGAAGGTGCTGATCTTCACCGAGTTCGTGCCGACGCAAGCGATGCTGGCCGACTACCTGGAAAGCAGGGGTTTCTCGGTGGCGACGCTCAACGGCAGCATGGACCTGGAAGCGCGCACACGGGCACAACAGGTGTTCTCCAAGGATGTGCGCGTGCTGATTTCGACGGATGCCGGTGGTGAAGGCCTGAACCTGCAGTTCTGCAATGTCATCGTCAACTTCGACATGCCGTGGAACCCGATGCGGATCGAGCAGCGCATTGGCCGGGTGGACCGCATCGGACAGAAGCACGTGGTTCGCGCCATCAACTTTGTGCTCGAAGACACCGTGGAGCATCGGGTGCGCCAGGTGTTGGAGGCAAAGCTCGAGGTCATCGCGCAGGAGTTTGGCGTCGACAAGGCGGCCGACGTGATGGATTCGGTCGAGGCCGACCCGATCTTCGACGAGCTGTTCGTGCATGGCCTGCAGAACCCGGATGCCATCGAACAGGAGTGCGACGCGGTGGTGTCGCAGCTTCGATCCACCCTGGCGGAGTCGAAGAAGAACAGCGATCTGCTCACCACGGAGCACGATCTGGACGCCGATGATGCCCGCAAGTGGCGCGACCACCCGGCGCAGTTCTGGCTGGAGCGCGCCATCACCAGCGGGTTGGCTGCGCGCGGCGGCTCGGCAACGAAGGTTGGCAAGGCGTGGCGATTGAAGTGGGCAGACGGCAGTGAGTCGGCACAGGCCTGCTTTGACGCCCGCACGGCGGATGAGAACCCGGAGTTGGAATGGGTCACGATGGAAGACCCACGCGCTCGGGCGGTGATCAGCGAGCTGCCGCGCTTTGTCGCCGGGCAGCCGCTGCCGGTGATCCGCGTGACCGGTCTTCCGGATTCGGTACGCGGCATCTGGTCGCTATGGGAGATCAGTCTGGCGGCTGAAGGTCTGAGCCGGAAGCGCTTCCTTCCAGTGTTCATCAACGAGGAAGGCCGTCCCTTCGTGCCGACTGCCAAGCGCGTCTGGGATCTGCTGCTCACTGAAACCGTAGACGTGCATGCGGTGACGGGTGCCGAGGAGTCGGCGAAGTGGTTCGAGGCATCGCATGCGGCTGCCAGTACCCAGGGTGAACGGATCTTCACGGAGCTGCTGACTGAACACCGCGCCCGGCTGAAGGAAGAGCGCGAACGTGCGGTGTATGCGTTCGAGGCCCGAGGCCAGGCCATTGGACGAATCGGCCTGCCCGCCGTGCGTGAGCATCGGCGCAAGCGGCTGCAACAAGAACACGATGCACGCATGGCCGCTCTGGACGACATGGAGGCCAGCGTGCCGGATTTGAATGCCGTGATGATGGTGCGCGTCTCCGGCGATGTGATGCCCGGAGGACAGGTGGGATGAGCCAGTGGTCAGAACGCATTCTCAGCCACTTCACGGCCGATCTCACCCGGCTGTGGGTGGCGTGCGACCCCGACGATGTGCTGCTGGACGAAAAGCTCCTGTCCGAACTGCGCAGCCGGGGCTTCGAGGTCATGCTGTACGAAGACCCGTTCGCCTTTCGGGCGGAATACGAGGAACGTTATCGCGCAGCCTGGGATCGCGGTGAGGCGGGGCCAGCGCCTTCGCTGGTTCTGCATCTGCGCAGCGCCGACGCGAATGAGTTGCCGTGGGACATCGTGCACCACGGACGTGTGGTTCGATTGAGCCTTGCGGAGCTCTTCCCCAGGCTGGCATACAGCGCGGTACAGCAGGTCGAGCCGGAGCATTTTGCCGGGCTGTTTCATGCCCACCAGACCGAATTGCAGTCAGCGCGCGGCGAGAACGAGTCCAAGGACTTCATTCTCGAGCATGTCTACCAACTGGCGCCGAGATCAATTCGCAACCCGGTCGACTTCTGGCGCGAGCTGCTGCGCATGCACTTTGCCAACCGCTCGTTGCCACCGCTGTTTGCCGAGCACGCGGCAGGCATCGTCCAGGGTAAAGGCTTGTTCGCGGGCCTGCCGGTCGCCACATGGCTGGAATCCAAGAGCGCGCTGCTGCGCGTGGTGCAGGATGCGTGGTACCGCTATCTGAAGACCCTGGGGCTGGATG
>NZ_JAOCLC010000139.1:0-3252 GCF_029845105.1 Stenotrophomonas sp. GD03654
GATGTCAAACAATTGTCCTGCTGCGCAGGATGAAAGGAGATGGAACCATGAAGCTCGCCCCATATATTTTAGAACGTCTCACTTCGGTCAATCGTACCAATGGTACTGCGGATCTCTTGGTCCCGCTACTGCGGGAACTCGCCAAGGGGCGTCCGGTTTCACGAACGACACTTGCCGGGATTCTCGACTGGCCCGCTGAGCGAGTGGCCGCCGTACTCGAACAGGCCACCAGTACCGAATATGACAAAGATGGGAACATCATCGGCTACGGCCTCACCTTGCGCGAGACTTCGTATGTCTTTGAAATTGACGACCGCCGTCTGTATGCCTGGTGCGCGCTGGACACCTTGATATTTCCGGCGCTGATCGGCCGTACAGCTCGCGTCTCATCGCATTGCGCTGCAACCGGAGCACCCGTTTCACTCACGGTTTCACCCAGCGAGATACAGGCTGTCGAACCTGCCGGCATGGCGGTGTCCTTGGTATTGCCGCAGGAAGCAGCCGACGTTCGTCAGTCCTTCTGTTGCCATGTACATTTCTTTGCATCTGTCCCGACGGCGGAAGACTGGGCCTCCAAGCATCAAGGATTGGAAGGATTGGCGATCGTCAGTGTCCACGAGGCTTTCGGCTTGGGCCAGGAGTTTAATCGACATCTGTTGCAGACCATGTCATCTAGGACACCGTGATCGGATATCGACCCAATGTTCTACGGCACCGGCATCGGATTCGCAGCGCGCGGATTGAACTCGGCGAAACGGTATATGCATTGCCGTGAACCGACCAAAAGGAGGTGTTCGATGAACGCCTACACGGTGTCCCGGCTGGCCCTTGATGCCGGGGTGAGCGTGCATATCGTGCGCGACTACCTGCTGCGCGGATTGCTGCGGCCAGTCGCCTGCACCACGGGTGGCTACGGCCTGTTCGATGACGCCGCCTTGCAGCGACTGTGCTTCGTGCGGGCCGCCTTCGAGGCGGGCATCGGCCTCGGCGCATTGGCGCGGCTGTGCCGGGCGCTGGATGCGGCGAACTGCGATGAAACTGCCGCGCAGCTTGCTGTGCTGCGTCAGTTCGTCGAACGCCGGCGCGAAGCGTTGGCCAATCTGGAAGTGCAGTTGGCCGCCATGCCGACCGCGCCGGCACAGCATGCGGAGAGTTTGCCATGAACAGCCCCGAGCGCATGCCGGCCGAGACGCACAAACCGTTCACCGGCTACCTGTGGGGCACGCTGGCCGTGCTGACTTGCCCCTGCCACCTGTCCATCCTCGCTGCCGTGCTGGCCGGCACAACCGCCGGTGCATTCCTTGTCGAGTATTGGGTCATCACGGCGCTCGGTTTGACCGGCCTGTTTCTTCTGTCACTGGCGCGGGCGTTGCGGGCATTCAGGGAAAGATCATGAGCGCTTCCCGGCCGGATGGATGGACTACGGCGGAGGGCCCAAGCGTTCGAGCGCGGGCAAGGCTTTCTGTTCGCAAAGCCGATGCCGGCGGCGGCATTCGCCGTCTTCGTCAGTCAATGGAGGGGTGCCACCATGAATGCAAATGATCCGACCGCCACCAGTTGCTGCGTGTGCTGCAAGGAAATTCCGCTCGATGCCGCCTTCACACCGGAAGGCGCGGAGTACGTCGAGCACTTCTGCGGGCTGGAGTGTTATCAACGTTTCCAGGCGCGGGCCAGCACTGCGACCGAAACGAGCGGCGAACCGAACGCTTGCGGTTCGCCGCCGTCAAATTGAGACAAACCACGCTTTCGCTACGTCGCCTCATGTCGGCATCAAATTCGGCTGAGTAGCTTCTCGCCATCTGGACGTAGCTCGCCCTTGGGTGAAATATGCCGATACAGGGTCTGCCGCGTGATGCCAAGTTCCTGGCACAGGTCGCCGACCTTGGTCTCTGACTGCCCCATTGCCGCCATCGCCAGCCGCAGCTTGGCGGCGGTCATCTTGAACGGCCGGCCGCCTTTCCGGCCGCGTGCCCGTGCTGAGGCCAGGCCCGCCACGGTGCGCTCGGCGATCAACTCGCGCTCGAACTCGGCCAGCGCGGCGAAGATACCGAAGACCAGCTTGCCGGCGGCGGTCGTGGTGTCAATGGCCGCGCCGTGCCCGGTCAGCACCTTGAGGCCGATGCCGCGTCCGGTCAGGTCATGGACGGTATTGATCAGATGGCGCAGGTCGCGCCCGAGCCGATCCAGTTTCCAAACGACCAACGTGTCGCCTGGCCGTAGTGCCTTCAGACAGCTCGCCAGACCGGGACGATCCTCGCGTTTTCCGGACGCTTGGTCTTCATAGAGATGCGCCGGATCAACACCGGCCGCGACCAGCGCATCGCGCTGCAAGTCCGTCGCCTGGGAGCCATCCGCCTTCGATACTCGCATGTAGCCAATCAGCATCTTGTACCTGTCACATATACGTTCGATTATGTGACAGTTTGCATCGGGAAGCTCTGCACGTCAAAATTTGTCACTTAACCCGTCATTCTGTCTAAGGCATGCAAAGGGTAGGCTAGGCTCATAATGTGACAGAAATTCCGGGGGGATGCCTTCCTTCGCGAAGGTGGCGCGCAACTGTTCCAAGGAAGCGGGGTCGCGCCGACCATAGGAAGCCAACGCGAACAGCGAGCGTGCCGTCTCGGGGTTGTGTCGTGCTTCAATGATGGCCTCATCAATGGCCTGGATTGCACGCTGCCAGTGATCGACGGGTTCGGGCTTCGGCGCTTTCGCCGGCAGGCCACTGGTGAACCCGGTTTGGGGCTCGGACCAGAATAGCTTTGCGTGCTCGCCTGGCGGGCTTATATCCCTCACCTCAATCAAGCTGATTGCCGTTGCCGCCGCCTCCAGCATCTGCAACCGTACTGCCGGGTTCAGGGTTTCATACGGTCGCCACAGACTTTGCCCAGCACGCAGCGGATGCCCGCAGCATTCCCAGATTTGGCGGAGATACCCCGCGTAGGTGCCGCACGTCGAAAGCGGGGTGTTCAGCTCATCGAGCAGCGTGCGTAGCAGCCTAAACCACAATCCGGCGTGGATGCGTCGGCGCGGCAACTCCACGTGGCCGGTCGTCAGTGCCTGCCAGGTACGCTGGTCCATCGCCGCAATCGCGTCGCTGGCAGTGCGCGGTTCGGCGTCGGCGTTCTCCCAGCCGAGAAACCGCCCTGGCACGCCCCAATAGGATTCCAGCCAGCAGCCATGCAGTGGGCAGCTCAGCATCAGGGGCAGCTTCCACGCGAGCAGTACGGCTTGGTTCTCCGGATCGTTCAG
>NZ_JAOCLC010000140.1:0-2651 GCF_029845105.1 Stenotrophomonas sp. GD03654
TGCGTATTTCAGCCCATCGCGGCCACCCATTTCAGCGGAACGCGGACAGCGTTTCAGACGAACGCGGACACCATTTCAGGCTGAACGCGGACAGCGTTTCAATCTGATCCCGGACACCCCGAGCGCGCGCAAGTGACCTGAGCCGTGGGCATGCTGACCGATTTTTCGGTCCCTCATGCCCACCCCCAGGATTCACATGCGCCAACTACGTCAAACCCTTCGACTGCACCTGGAGTCCACCCTGAGCATGCGCGAGTGCGCGCGTGTGCTGGGCATCGCCAAGACGACCGTCAACAGCATCATCCTGAAGGCCCGCGCCGCTGGCGTCGACTGGGCTGTGGCCCAGACGCTGGACGATGCGGCCCTCGAAGCCCGCCTGTACGGTCCGCCCGTGCCGCGCGCCAGCACCCAGCTCGAGCCCGACTTCGCCCTTGTCCACCAGGAACTCAAGCGCCCCGGCGTCACCCTGCAACTGCTCTGGGAGGAGTACCAGCGCAGCCTGACTGATGCCGGCTCGCAGGCCTACAAGTACACCAGCTTCTGCGTGAAGTACCGCACCTGGATCGCCGGCCTCAAGCGCTCGATGCGCCAGGTCCACCCGGCCGGCGAGCGTCTGTTCATCGACTACGCCGGCCAGACCGTCCCGCTGATCGATGCTGCCACCGGCGAGATCAGTTCGGCTCAGATCTTCGTGGCCGTGCTCGGCGCCTCGAACTACACCTTCGCCTGCGCCACGCCGACGCAGACCGCTGCCGATTGGGTCGGCGCCATCATGGATGTGCTGGAGTTCATCGGCGGTGTGCCCCGGCTGATCGTGCCGGACCAAGCGCGCGCCTTGATCGCCCGGCCGGATCGCTACGAAGCCACGCCCGGCCGCCTGGTCGAGGAGTTCTGCGACCACTACGACGTGGCGATGCTGCCAGCACGTCCGGCCCATCCCCGCGATAAGCCCAAGGTGGAAGTCGGCGTGCAGATCGTCGAGCGCTGGATCCTGGCGCGGCTACGGCACCGGCGCTTCTTCACCCTGGCGGAACTCAACGCCGCGATCCGAGCCTTGCTCGCCGACCTGAACCAGCGCCCGTTCAAGAAGCTGCCTGGCTGCCGCGCCAGTGCCTTCGCCGCGCTGGACCGACCGGTTCTGAAGCCCCTGCCGGCGGCTCGCATGCCCATCGCCCGCTTCAAGCGCGCCCGGGTCAACATCGATTACCACGTCGAGCTGGACGGCCATTACTACAGCGTGCCGCACCGGCTGGTGCGCGAGCAGGTCGAACTGCGCATCACCTCGACCACGGTGGAGATCCTCAGCCGTCAGCAGCGCGTGGCCGTGCACGCCTACAGCGAGCGACGCGGCGCCCACACGACGGCTCCAGAGCATATGCCGGCCTCGCACCGCGCGCACCGGGAATGGACGCCTGCCAAGCTCATCGCCTGGGGTGAACGCATCGGTGTGGCGACTGCCGCCGTGGTGCGTTGGCAGATGGAACACCGCCCGCACCCCGAGCAGGGCTACCGATCCTGCCTCGGCCTGCAGAGCCTGGCGCGCCAGTTCGGCCATGAGCGACTGGAGGCAGCCTGCGTTCGCGCCATGGCGATCCGCTCGCCGACCTATCAGAGCATCAAGTCGATCCTCACCACCGGGCTGGACCGGCAAGCCGCGCCGGCCCAGGCCACGCAAGCCACCTTGCCGCTGCACGACAACGTGCGCGGCCCCGATTACTACCACTGAAGAAGGAGAAGCTCTTGCTCAACGAACACACCCTGGATCAACTGCGCAGCCTGCGCCTGGACGGCATGGTGCACGCCCTGGCCGATGAAGGCATGCGCACGGCGGCGGCCGAGTTGTCCTTCGAGGAGCGGCTGGCCATGCTGGTCCAGCGCGAGGTCGACTGGCGCGACGGCAAACGCCTGGCCCGGCTGCTCAAGGCCGCCAGACTCAAGGTCAGCAGCGCCTGCATCGAGGACATCAACTGGCGCGGCTCGCGCGGCTTGGATCGCGGGCTTATCACGCAACTGGCGGGCTGTGATTGGCTGCGCCACGGCCACAACGTGCTGCTCACCGGGGCCACGGGTTGCGGCAAGACCTGGCTCGCGTGCGCCTTGGCACAGCAGGCCGCACGTCAGGGCTTCGCGGTGCTGTACACGCGGGCGCCTCGCTTGCTGGAGGAATTGCGGGTCGCGCACGGCGATGGCTCCTTCAGCCGGCGCCTGGCGCAACTGGCGCGCATCGACTTGCTGGTCATCGACGACTTTGCGATTGCGCCGATCACGGCGGCCGACCGCAACGACCTGCTGGAGTTGCTTGACGACCGGGTCGGCAGCCGCGCGACCCTCATCACCAGCCAACTCCCAGTGTCGGCATGGCACGAGTGGCTGGACGATCCGACCCTGGCCGACGCCATCCTCGACCGCATCGTCCACTCGGCCCACAAGATCGCGCTCAAGGGCGAGTCGCTGCGCAAGAAACAGGACTCGGCATGAGCATCAGACCCACCGCCGACAGTCCGTCCAGGTCGGCCCAATTCAGGCTGATCGCGGACACCTGAGCTACGATCAACCCAGGCACTTGCGCGCGCCCAAACTGTCCGCGATCAGTTTGAAACGCTGTCCGCCATCACGTTGAAATGGCTGTCCGGGATCGCTGAAATCCGCAC
>NZ_JAOCLC010000141.1:0-2409 GCF_029845105.1 Stenotrophomonas sp. GD03654
CTGTTCGTGCGACGTGAAGTCGCTTGATTCATTGCTTCACCGCTTCGGCGGCAGGAAGCCTGATGTTCCGTCATCAGTAGCCTATCGGTGCATGCGTGGTTGGTAACGACTGCGTGTGAAGCCACCGAGACAATGTAGACCGGCGCAAGCCAAGGGAAGGCCGCGAGGCTGACCCTGCTACTGCGAGCATCAACGCGGTTGGGTCGCTAGGCTGGTTGGTATGGTTAACGCAAGTGAAGTGCTGATAAACGTCGTCACGTCTGATAGAGCCAAAGATGCTGACAGGCTCTTTCCCAAAATGGGGCTGTAGCTGGACATCCCTTTGAATAGTGGGGATGCACGGACATTCATAGCTACCGGCGAAAAGGCACAACCTAATCCGACCTTGTGAATCAAGTGAAACACGGTAAGCCCGTATCTCTGCCCCTCGGGGCAGGCAGACCGCAAGGAATGCTGTTGGAGGTGCGGGTAGAGGAATGTGGAGAAAGCGAATGCCGCTCTGTAATGGGGCGGATAGGGATTGAGCCGCAAGGCGACATCATCCCGCGCGAAAGCGAGCAGACTTCCACTTGGTCTTTCTCTACGAGAAAACTTGTCCAACCTTCTTCAAGAGGGAATTGCAGATGACTACGCAAGAAATTGCTTGCGCGGGTGCGCCCTCACGCGAATCGGTCACATGGCACAGCATCGACTGGGCCAAGTGTCACCGTGAAGTGCGAAGGCTCCAAGCGCGTATCGTAAAGGCAACGCGGGAAGGGAAACACGGCAGGGTGAAAGCCTTGCAGTGGATTCTGACCCACTCGTTCAGCGGCAAAGCTTTGGCCGTCAGACGAGTCACCGAGAACCAAGGCAAAAGAACTCCGGGCGTGGATGGCATCACGTGGTCCACACCGGAGGCCAAGTCTCAAGCGGTCCAATCGCTGCGGCGGCACGGTTACAAGCCAATGCCGTTGAAGCGAATCTACATCCCAAAGTCGAATGGCAAATTGCGGCCACTCGGGATTCCGACGATGAAGGATCGGGCAATGCAGGCGCTGCACTTGCTTGCGCTCGAACCGGTCTCGGAAACGACGGGCGACCTGAACTCCTATGGGTTCCGTCCCGCTCGTTCCACGGCGGATGCGATCGAGCAATGCTTCGCTTTGCTGGCAAAGAAAGATCGTGCTCAGTGGGTCTTTGAGGCAGACATCAAAGGCTGCTTCGACAACATCAGTCACGACTGGCTGTCCGAGAACGTCTCGATGGACTCGGCAGTGTTACGGAAGTGGCTGAAAGCGGGATACCTCGAAAGCAACGCTCTTTATCGAACGGAAGCGGGAACACCGCAAGGTGGCATCATCTCGCCAACGCTGGCAAACCTGGCCCTCGATGGGCTTGAACCGATGCTTCTTCGGCGGTACTTGAAGAAGAATTGGAACAAGCAGAAGGTCAACATCGTCCGGTACGCAGACGACTTCATCATCACCGGCGCAACGAAAGAAGTGCTGGAGAACGAGGTCCGTCCAATGGTCGAGGAATTCCTGGCTGCACGGGGGCTCACGCTCTCGCCAGAGAAGACCAAGATCACGCACATCGACGATGGGTTTGATTTCCTCGGATTTAACGTACGCAAGTACGACGGCAAGCTTCTCATC
Organism: Stenotrophomonas sp. GD03654; assembly: GCF_029845105.1. Lineage (NCBI taxonomy): Bacteria > Pseudomonadati > Pseudomonadota > Gammaproteobacteria > Lysobacterales > Lysobacteraceae > Stenotrophomonas > Stenotrophomonas sp. GD03654. The sequence goes on from NZ_JAOCLC010000141.1 coordinate 1,635, forward strand.
AAGCCATCCAAGAAGAACGTCTCGGCGTTCCTTGGCAAAGTCCGGGAGTTCGTAAAGGGCAATAAGGCACTCCGCCAAGACAAACTGGTGAAGGCGCTCAACCCGATGATTCAGGGGTGGGCGAATTACCATCGGCACGTCGTGGCACGCCGCACTTTCGAGCGCGTCAGGATGGAGATTTGGCAATGTTTGTGGCAGTGGGCAAGACGACGCCACCCGAACAAGGGAGCGCAGTGGGTACGGAAGAAGTATTTCCAGACCGACGGCTTCCGCGGATGGGTGTTCGCGATGGACACCGGGGAACGGCTCAGCAATGGGAAACCAAAGCTGACCGCACTTCGGGACATTTGCGATACGAAGATTCGTCGGCACCGCAAGATCAAGGCTGATGCCAATCCGTTCGACCCGCAGTGGGAAACCTACTTTGAGCAGAGGTTCGGCTTCAAGTTAAAGGACTCGCTGCAAGGGCGGAAGAAGCTCATTCGGCTTTGGATGGAACAGGGCGGTAGGTGCCCGGTTTGTAGTCAACCCATCACCGAAATCAGCGGGTGGCATGTCCATCATCTGGTCAGGCGGGTAGACGGCGGACCGGACATCAACTCCAACCTGGTCATGGTGCATCCGAACTGTCATAACCAGATTCACGTCAATGGTCTCAAGGTGGTGAAGCCGGTTCGCGAAAGCGGGCTTTGAAAGGCTTGAGCCGTATGAGGGGAAACTCTCACGTACGGTTCTTAGGGGGGGATGGGCCAGCAATGGCCTGTCCCTACCCGAC
>NZ_JAOCLC010000142.1:0-2012 GCF_029845105.1 Stenotrophomonas sp. GD03654
CTCGGGCCTTCCGACCGGAGGGTGAGGCTCGGGCTGTTCGCCACCAAGTAAGCCAAGGGTCGCGTCAAGCTGAACGGGAACAGCACGGGCAGCGACTGCAGACTGGGTACTGAAAGCGGCTTGCCGGCGTAGCGCACGGCTGCCTCGATCAACCAGGTCGTGAGTTCGTCGTTGTCGATGCTCATCTGTGGCAAGCGAATGACCCGCTTGCCTTTCTCGACCCGTTCCACCGCGCCCCAGCTCGCCTGGCTCTGGATGACCATGTTGGTCATGCGCCGAGTGCCTTCGCGCTCTCCGTAGGTTTCGCTCATGCGGCGGTGTACTTCGGCGGCGGCGCAGTCGCCCTGAATGGCGGACAGGCGGCCCACCAGCTCGGCCACCTTGCCAAAGAACGGGTACGTCGCCACGGACATGCCCCAGCACAGCGCTGAGACGGGAATGTCCGGCTGCGTCTTGTGGATGGCGACGCCGCGATCCGCGTAATCGACCAGTTCGGCGCGTGGCTCCAGCCACAACCGATTCAGTACGGTGCGTGTTTTTTTCTTGGCTTCCACGCCAAGTTCGGCTGCATCAAGCAGTGCATTCAGATCATCTAGCCCAGCCACGCCTGCACGAACATTCAGTGCCGCAGCCGCCCAATCAAGCTGAATGAACCGATCAAAGCCTATTTTTGGGGCTGATGAATTCATTCGGTACCAATCACATAACTGACTTTCACAAAGGGCACGATCAACTCTTCGACCGACACCCCGCCGTGGACCACCACCTGCTCGCCCTCCGGCACAAAGGCGGTTCGTCCGCCTGCGAATAGGGGCATGAAGTTCGCCGGTAGTCCAGCGATGTCCAACCTAACTGTGGTGGGATAGGCCGCAGCGGAATCGGCCAGCAATGGCTCACTCCGGTAGACCCGAACACGCTCGCCGCGCGTCTCTGCAATCACGCCCTGGCTGGGCCTGCCGAGGCCGGTGGACTCCACGTTGCCGTGGTCCGCCGTGAGATAGATGTGATATCCCTTGTCCAGCAGCAGTGAGAACAATCGGTCGACGAAACCGGTCCTCAACCAGTTTCCGAGCCACATCGCGACGTCCTTCTTGGACCGCTCCTTGTGAAGCCGATCGTCCACCTCATCGATGACCAGGCCCACCACCTTCGGGCGCCGGTCGATCAAATCCGCTTCCAGTGCGTCGAGCTGATGGGTCTGACGCAGCGCACGTCGATACATCACCTCATTCGAGTTGACGCCTTCGTTCTGCCAGAACGTCTTCCACAAGGATTCCTCCTTGTCCGTCCTGTCGATGGAGTCGTCGAACTCGCGCGGTTTCAGGCCGGAGAACAGCGCCTGGCGCGACACCGATGTCACAGTCGGCAGCCATGCAAACGCGGTTCCCTCGTCGAACGCGAAACGTTTCGTGGTGGCGATCAGGCGCTCGCGGATCTGTACCCACTGGTCGAAGGCCAGCCCGTCGAATACCAGCAGAGCCACCTTGGTTTCCCCTGCGGACCGCCGATGCCGCAAAAAGCGAGGTACGTGGTGCACCATCACCGGGCCTTTGGTCACCGGCTGCAGGATCAGGTCGGCGTAATGCTTAGCTGCGACCCAGGCTCGCAGACCCTCGTCTGATTGCGCCTGCAAGGTCTTGATCCGTTCCCGAATCATCGGCAGGTGTTCGCTGCCTTCAGTGCCTGGCAGACCATGCGTGCGGGCCAGGATCTCACCGTAGCGTTTGGCGAACTCGCTCCAGTCCTTGTGCGAAGAGGCCGCTGTTGGGGTCGTCTCGATCAGGCCATCGATGCCTTTGAGCACCAATGCCTGCAGTGCCGCCGGGTCCTGAACAATGCCAGCCTTGATCCAACTCGGCATCCCCGCCGGAACACTGTGAACCGCGAGCGGATGCAAGCTGCCGTCGAGGAACATGGAGTCGACCAGCACCTGCACATCGGAGTGATCGAACGGAATCTCGATCTTGGCGACGTAGTCTGGTGGTGGCGGCTCCCCTGTACGCGTGCCATCC
>NZ_JAOCLC010000143.1:0-1979 GCF_029845105.1 Stenotrophomonas sp. GD03654
ATTGCGTGAGCTGGAGCGCTGGCTCACGTTGGCGGTGGGCACCTATCACGGCTCTGTGCACAACGGCCTGCTTCAGCCGCCGGCGGCGCGCTGGTCAGAAGCCGTGGCGCGTGTCGGTGTACCGGCTGTCGTCACCCGCGCCTTGGCTTTTTTGGTCGATTTCCTGCCCATCATTCGCCGTACTCTGACTCGCACCGGCTTTGTCATCGACCACATTCACTACTACGCCGATGCGCTCAAACCGTGGATCGCACGACGCGACCGCTTGCCCGCTTTCCTGATCCGGCGCGACCCGCGTGACATCAGCCGTATCTGGGTGCTGGAACCGGAGGGGCAGCATTACCTGGAAATCCCCTACCGTACCTTGTCGCACCCGGCTGTCACCCTCTGGGAACAACGACAGGCGCTGGCGAAATTGCGGCAGCAAGGGCGCGAACAGGTGGATGAGTCGGCGCTGTTCCGCATGATCGGGCAGATGCGCGAGATCGTGACCACCGCACAGAAGGCCACGCGCAAGGCGCGGCGCGACGCGGATCGACGCCAGCACCTCAAGGCATCGCCTCCGCCGGACAAGCCGATTCCGCCGAAAACGGACGTTGCTGATCCGCAGGCAGACAACCTGCCTCCGGCCAAACCGTTCGACCAGATCGAGGAGTGGTAGCCGTGGACGAATATCCCATCATCGACTTGTCACACCTGCTGCCAGCGGCACAGGGGCTGGCTCGGCTGCCGGCGGACGAGCGCATCCAGCGCCTTCGCGCCGACCGCTGGATCGGCTACCCGCGCGCGGTCGAGGCGCTGAACCGGCTGGAAACCCTGTATGCGTGGCCAAACAAGCAACGCATGCCCAACCTGCTGCTGGTTGGCCCGACCAACAACGGCAAGTCGATGATCATCGAGAAATTCCGGCGCACGCATCCGGCCAGCTCCGACGCGGACCAGGAACACATGCCGGTGCTGGTCGTGCAGATGCCGTCCGAACCGTCGGTGATCCGCTTCTACGTCGCGCTACTTGCCGCGATGGGGGCACCATTGCGCCCGCGCCCACGGCTGCCGGAAATGGAGCAACTGGCGCTGGCACTGCTGCGCAAGGTCGGCGTGCGCATGCTGGTGATCGACGAGCTGCACAACGTCTTGGCCGGCAACAGCGTCAACCGGCGGGAATTTCTCAACCTGCTGCGCTTCCTCGGCAATGAGCTGCGCATCCCATTGGTCGGGGTCGGCACGCGCGACGCCTACCTGGCCATCCGCTCGGATGACCAATTGGAAAACCGCTTCGAGCCCATGATGCTGCCGGTGTGGGAGGCCAACGACGATTGCTGCTCACTGCTGGCCAGCTTCGCCGCTTCGCTTCCATTGCGGCGACCCTCGTCGATTGCCACGCTGGACATGGCCCGCTACCTGCTCACACGCAGCGAGGGCACCATCGGCGAACTGGCGCACTTGCTGATGGCGGCGGCCCTCGTCGCCGTGGAGAGCGGCGAGGAAGCGATCAACCACCGCACGCTCAGCATGGCCGATTACACCGGCCCAAGCGAGCGGCGTCGGCAATTCGAGCGGGAACTGATGTGAAGCCAGCGCCACGCTGGCCGCTGCATCCGGCTCCCAAGGAAGGCGAAGCCTTGTCTTCATGGCTCAACCGCGTGGCCCTTTGCTATCACATGGAGGTGTCCGACCTGCTGGAGCACGATCTTGGTCACGGCCAGGTTGATGACCTGGATACCGCGCCACCACTGTCGCTGCTGATGATGCTCTTCCAGCGGAGCGGTATCGAGCTGGATCGGCTGCGCTGCATGAGTTTCGCCGGCTGGGTGCCTTGGCTACTGGACAGCCTTGATGATCAGATTCCAGCCGCATTGGAAACCTATGCGTTCCAGCTCTCGGTACTGCTGCCGAGACTCCGCCGTAAGACGCGATCCATCACGAGCTGGCGTGCCTGGCTGCCCACCCAACCGATACACCGCGCCTGTCCGCTCTGC
>NZ_JAOCLC010000145.1:0-1312 GCF_029845105.1 Stenotrophomonas sp. GD03654
GGTTCTTCTCCCAACTGAGGGGAGGAAGGCACACGGCCGACCGGTCAGACTTGCTGTTCTCTAGGCAACAGACTGAGGGTCGACCGTGGCCGAGCAGGATTGTATGTCCCGGCTGGGCAGCTGGGAGGGGTATCGAGTGCGCAAGTGGCGCCATGAGTCTCGTGGACAACAGCGTTGGCTGGTGATCGAGTTGGAGCCTGCACCTGGTGCGCAGCGGCATTGCATGGGCTGTGGTCAGGCGGTGACAGCGATTCATGACCGCATGATGCGGCGCATCCGCGAGCTGCCGATATTCGATGATCAGGTGGAGCTGCACGTGCCGCGTCTGCGCTTGGCTTGCCTATCCTGCGGCCCCCGCGTGGAGCGATTGGACTGGCTTGACCGGCATTGCCGGGTGACGCGGCGGCTGGCCGAGAGCGTGGCACGGCTGTGCGCGGTGACCTCGGTACTGCATGCTGCTCGTTGGCACGGACTGGACTGGAAGACGACCAAGGCGATCGACTTGCAGACATTGGAGCGCAGGCTGGGGCCGGTGGATCTGGACGGGGTGCGGCGGATCGCGATGGACGAGTTTGCGATCCAGAAGGGCCACCGATACGCCACCGTCGTGGTGGATGTGGAGCGCAAGCGGGTGCTGTGGGTTGGCCGAGGCCGCTCACGGGCTGAGGTGAGGCCGTTCTTCGAGTTGCTTGGTCCCCAACGCTGTGCCGACATCCAGGCGGTGGCCATGGACATGAACACCGCCTATGACTTGGAAGTGCGTCAGCACTGCCCGAACGCACAGGTGGTGTACGACCTGTTCCATGTGATCTCCAAATACGGCCGCGAGGTGATCGGCCGGGTGCGGGTGGATGCGGCCAACCAACTGCGCCACGACAAGCCGGCTCGCAAGGTGGTCAAACGCTCGCACTGGCTGCTGCTGCGCAACCCGGCAAACCTGGCCGAGTCCGAACAGATCCGACTGAGCGAGGTGCTGGAAGCCAATCAGTCGCTGATGACGGTCTACGTGATGAAGGAGCAACTCAAGGCATTGTGGAACGCACCCAGCGCCTGGGCTTGGCACCGTGCCTGGAAACAATGGCTGCGCCATGCCCGGGAGAGTGCGATCCCGGCCCTGATGCACTTCGCCAAGTGCCTGCGGCCGTACTGGCGCGGCATCCTCAGCCGGGTGCGCTGGCCCATGCACACCGGTCTGCTCGAAGGCATCAACAACCGCATCAAAGTCATCAAGCGCATCGCCTACGGCTACCGCGATGACGCCTACTTCTTCCTCAAGATCCGGGCGGCATTCCCCGGAGTTGGGTGAAGAACC
>NZ_JAOCLC010000146.1:0-1162 GCF_029845105.1 Stenotrophomonas sp. GD03654
GTCAGGGCGGCCTTGTTTTCGGAATCGTAGTCGCCGCGCTGGTCAGGGTTGGAGAAGGTCGTCCCTGGCAATTCGTCGTGGATCATCTGCATCGCCGTGCCGATGATCCGTTCCACGATGCCGCCGTAGTGCGGCTGCCCGAGCGGGCGATAGTCAAGCCGGATGCCATGCTGCTCGCAGCCTCGGCGTAGCGCTTCGCTCTTGAACTCGGCCGCGTTGTCCAGGTAGAGCAGCCTGGGCTTGCCGCTCATCGGCCACTCCATTTCTATGTTCAGACCCTCCAGCCAGGGACGCTTGTCGCAGGCGACATGCACAAGGCACAGGCCGACCGAAACAGATGACGGCGCTTCCAGCGTGACGACCATGCCGAGCACGCAGCGGGTAAACACGTCGATGGCGATGGTCAGATACGGACGGCCAATCGGTTGCCGGTCGCGCTCGTCCACCACGATCAGGTCGATGACCGTGTGATCAATCTGCACTTGTTCCAGTGGCGCGGTCACGGCGGGAGGCTCACCACCGACACCTTGCAGGCTGCGGGACGCATCCTGACCTTCCCGGCGGCGAGTGGCCTTGAGCGGATCGAGGCCGGCGATCCGCAGAGCCACGGTGTTGCGCGCCGGCGCCCGCAGCTTTTGCGCTTTGCAAGCCTGCGCGACCTCGCGGTGGAACGCTGCCAGGCTACGCTTCTGCTTGGTCAGGAAGCGCTTTTGCAGCAACTCGCGGATGATGCGCTCAACTGATTCCGGCAAGCGTCCCTTGCCTTTTCCGCCGCCGGATCGGCTGCGAGCCAGGTCCGTCACAAGCCCAGCACCTTGCCGGGCACGGCGGATTAGGACATACACCTGCCGCCTGGACAGGCCAAGCGCGTGAGCAGCGGCATCGGCGGCTTCATGCCCGACCACATCAAGCGCTGCCAGCGGCCCGATGATTTCCGCCCGTTGCCGGGCCTGCGCCCAAGCCGCATCGGGCAGGGTGGCCACGCCTTGCTCGGCAATCAATGATGTGTCTGACGCCATGCTCACACCTCGCTTTGGTGCACACGAGTATTGAGCATAGTCGAGATTGGTGCAGATGACTTCTGATATTGCGTTGTCAGGAGTCGCCTGCACATCTGGCGTTACGCCCCGTCAATTGGTGCAGTCGTCTTCTGAAAATGACA
>NZ_JAOCLC010000147.1:0-615 GCF_029845105.1 Stenotrophomonas sp. GD03654
GCAGGCCCTTGCGCTGGTAGAACCGGATGGTCTCCACATTGACCCCGGCCGCCTTGGCAAAAACGCCAATGGTCAGATTCTCAAAATTAATTTGCATATCGCTTGACTCCGTACATAACTACGGAAGTAAGCTAGCTATCCAAACCAAATTTGAAAGGACAAGCGTATGTCTGAACCACAAAAGTCTGAACCACAAAAGTCTGAACCACAAAACGGGCGCGGCGCGCTCTTCGCCGGTGGGCTGGCCGCCATTCTTGCGTCGGGCTGCTACTTAGGGCCGTGCGTGTTGGTCATGTTGGGCTTTAGCGGTGCTTGGATGAGTAACTTGTCAGCCCTGGATCCTTACCGACCCTACTTTCTTGGCGCGGCATTGGTAGCGATGTTTTTTGCCTACCGCGCCATCTTCCGGACTACGCAAGCATGCGAGCCTGGAGATGTATGCGCTGCCCCACAATCCAAGACGTCGTACAAAGTCATCTTTTGGATTGTGGCTGCGCTGGTTGTCATTGCACTGACGTTCCCGTATGTAATGCCTTTGTTCTACTAATTAAGGAAAAAATCATGAAAAAACTGCTCACCACTCTTGCCCTAGCCGCTACTTTTGTTGCCCCTGCC
>NZ_JAOCLC010000148.1:0-583 GCF_029845105.1 Stenotrophomonas sp. GD03654
CACCGGGGCAACAGCGGCGGCGAGGGCAAGGGAGGCAAACAGTTTCTTCATGATGAACTCCTGGTTAATAGAAAAATGGAACGACATAGGGAAATCCAAGCGCGACCAGGACCAGCACGGCCACGATCCAGAAAATCAGCTTGTAGGTGGCGCGCACCTGCGGAATCGCGCAGACCTCACCTGGCTTGCATGCCTGCACGGGCCGGTAAATCCGCTTCCAGGCGAAGAACAGCGCCACTAGCGCCGCGCCGATGAACAACGGTCGATAGGGTTCCAGCACCGTCAGGTTGCCGATCCAAGCACCGGAGAAGCCCAGGGCGACCAGTACTAGCGGCCCCAGGCAGCAGGTCGATGCAAGAATGGCGGCCAGCCCGCCGGCGAAGAGCGCACCGCGCCCGTTTTGTGGTTCAGACATACGTTGGCCCTTTTGAATTTGGATTGGATAGCGTAACCTTACTTCCGTACTCATGTACGGAGTCAAGCGATATGGAAAATAATTTGGAAAACCTGACCATTGGCGTTTTTGCCAAGGCGGCCGGGGTCAACGTGGAGACAATCCGCTTCTATCAGCGCAAGGGCCTGT